>DAOWIY010000016.1 GCA_030640665.1 Clostridia bacterium | reverse complement strand
CCAAAAGACAAAAATGGCTATCTTTGACTGCTTCTACTACAGGACAGGAAGTACCAGGAGAAGCATCAATTATACAGGTGTAATCATCTTTTACTCTTTTTTTAACTTCTTTAACTAAAGGAGTAGGAGCGGCTTCAGAAACTTCCAATTCACCTTTCACAAATTCTATATTTTCTCTTCTCCCTTCCTGGACAGTCCCTTTTCTAATATTTTCTTCAAATATAGCATCTTCCGGACAAACAATCTTGCAGGCCCCACAAGAATGGCAAAGTTCATAAAATATAAGCACAGTCTCTTTCACCACAGCTATAGCGTTGTACTGGCATACCTCGCTGCATTTGCCGCAGTAAGTGCATTTAGATTTATCCACGAGGGGCCTGGGGAGGTAGAAAGGAATCTCTTTTTCTATGTGAGGTTTTAAGAAAATGTCAACATTAGGCTCCTCTACATCGCAATCTAGAAGCTGCAGCTTACCTTCCAGAGAAAGTGCTAGATTAACTGCTACCGTAGTCTTGCCTGTACCACCTTTGCCACTAGCTATTGATATTATCATTATTATCTCCGTGCTTGGTCAACTGTCAACTTTCCTCCTTCAAGAGCTTTCCAACTTTCTGCTCTAACACCTCCTTAGGTACCACCCCGATCACTCTGTCCACTATCTTTCCATCCTGGAAAAATAAAAGGGTAGGAATACTCATAATCCCGTATTTTCCAGCTACAGCAGGATTTTCATCAACATTTAATTTTCCTACCTTAATTTTTTCCTCGTACTTCTGACCAATTTCCTCTACCATTGGTGCTACCATGTAGCAAGGAGCGCACCAGGAAGCCCAAAAATCAACCATTACGGGAATATCTGAATTTAAAACCTCGCTTTCCCAATTTTGATCTGTGAAGATTACTTCTGACATATTCTCCTCTCCTTTTCTAGCCTTTTCTTAATCCCAAAAGTCGATCTATTTTTGCCTTATCAAATCCCACAATCCTTGCCCTGCCAATTAAAAGGACTGGCACTCCCATCTGCCCGGTCATTCTTACTACATCTTTGGCCGCCTCCGGGTCCTTATCCACCCTTACTTCTTTTACCCTCACTCCATTTTGACGAAGATAATTCTTTGCCCGGGAGCACCAGGGGCAAGACCCTGAGGAAAATAAAATAACCCTGGGATAGCTCTTCATTTTAAAACTATATCCCCCTCCTTACATCCTAAATCCCTTGCTATTACAGGACATTTTGCTTTAAGGAGAAAGAAGATAGGTTTATCTTCTCCAGAAAGAGTTTCATAATTTCCCTGCCCTTTACTAATGATTAATTTAGCTCGATTAAAATAAGTGAGAAACTCATCTTTGGCCGAAGGAAGAAAAGTTCCTGGCCCATCCGAGCCAGAAGAGATAATCTGGGCTACTTTATCTATTCCACAAAATAATGCATCCTCTATAATGGCATCATTTATAACAGGTTTTTCCCTTACTACATAGGTTACCTTCTTATTTGACTCTTCTACTATCACCTCTATTAGTACTCGGTCAAAAACAACTTCAGCGGAGTTATCCGCTATATATAAAAGCTCCTCTGTAGAATCTAATGCCTTCTTAAATTGAGCATAATTAAAAATGGCAAAATCTTGCTTGAGGATTTTTTTCGTCTCTTGTTCTATATCAATATGAGCATTATTTATTCCAAAATCAATGATATTTCCAGCAATAGCCATCCTTATGCCCATAAGTAAGGGATCGTTTGCTTTTCTTGCTTTTTCTTTAAATTGAGGATAAAGTCCGAGGGCAATCTTATTAGATTTGTCTTTGACTTTCTTATAGGGATCGGATGATCCCGTAATCTGGCGGACAATTCTGTGGATTTTTTCCCCCATCTCTGGTGGAGTACTATTCAGAGAGATCTTGGGCAGTTCCTTAGCTATCTCATCCAAAACTTTCCTTTGCTTTTCCTCATCTTTGGTAGCCATCCGAGCGGCTTCCAGTCCTTGTCTGAAGAAACATGGTATACAGTCTAAATAAGTTTTCATCCTCTTTTGGTTCGAAGACTCTTTTCGTAGAAAAAAAGATAAGAGCCGTTCTCCTTTCTATTTCTTTCCTTTTATTACTGTCAATATTTCTGGTTTATTTCCCCTTATGGCGATAGTATGTTCAAAATGAGCAGAAGGTTTGCCATCTTTTGTTACTACCGTCCAATTATCCTTTGTGGTTTCAACTTCGAATTTTCCCATATTAACCATTGGCTCTATAGCAAATGTCATTCCTCGTTTGAGCTTCGGACCTAGATGAGGTTTGCCAAAATTAGGTATAGAAGGCTCCTCATGGAGAGCCCTTCCAATTCCGTGACCAACAAGATCTCTAACCACCGAAAAACCGCTTTTTTCGGCATGGGACTGAATGGCATGAGAGATATCAGACAACCTATTTTTTACCTTTGCCTGTTCGATTCCTTTGTAGAGCGCCTCTTCAGTAACCTGCAGCAATCTATTAACTTCATTACTTACCTTGCCTATACCTACAGTAATAGCAGCATCTCCATAATATCCATTTAATTTTACTCCCAAATCCAAACTTATAATATCGCCGGAT
>DAOWIY010000058.1 GCA_030640665.1 Clostridia bacterium | reverse complement strand
AGAAGTAGGGCGCTATGGAATTACGGTCAATGCGGTTGCTCCTGGGTTTATTGATACTGCTATGACCAGAAGGTTGAATAAAGAGGCTGTAGATGCAATTATCTCCCAGGTTCCTCTTCAAAGAATGGGAAAACCCAGAGAAGTAGCCAGTTTAGTCACTTATCTGGTTTCAGAAGAGGCGGCCTATATTACAGGAGAAGTAATCAAAATAGATGGCGGAATGGCTATGTAAAAAAAGGAGGAAGGGATGTTGAGGGAGGATATCATAAAGAAAGTAAAAGAGATTATAAATGAGCAGTTAGGGGTGGATGAATCTCAGATTACATCTGAAGCTAAATTTGTGGATGATCTGGGAGCAGATTCACTGGATACGGTAGAATTAGTAATGGCTTTAGAAGAGGAATTTGATTTAGAGATTTCCGATGAGGAAGCAGAAAAACTAACCACAGTACAAAAGGTGATGGATTATATTGAGGATCGTCTAGAAAAAAGTGAGTAAGTAAAGGAAAAGCATGGAGCGTCGAGTAGTAGTAACGGGAATGGGAGTTGTTTCTCCTATCGGTATAGGAATAAAAGATTTTGGCCAGGCGCTTTTTGAGGGGAAAAGTGGTGTAGGCAAGATAACTTATTTCGACGTTTCCTCTTACCGTTCTCAAATTGGCGGCGAAGTTAAGGACTTTGAGCCCCAACGCTGTCTTTCACCCAAGGAGATTAGGCGATTAGACCGGTTTGCTCAGTTAGGAATGATAGCAGCGGAAGAAGCAATAAAGTACGCAGGAATACCCCAGCAAGGGGAGGACTTGAGTAAAATAGGTATTTTGGTGGGCTCGGGAGTAGGGGGACTTTATACTATTGAAAGAGAAGAGGCTGTCTTATTAGAGAAGGGCCCTCAAAAAGTAAGCCCTTTCCTGGTTCCCATGCTCATTACTGATATTGTTTCTGCATACATTGCCATCAAATATGGATTTTCCGGGCCTAACTTTTCTATTTCTACAGCCTGTGCTACAGGAAATCACTCCATAGGGGAAGCCTTTAAGATTATCCAGAGAGGAGATGCAGAGGTAATGGTTGCTGGGGGAACGGAGGCGGCTATTACTCCTCTAGGATTAGCTGGTTTTTGTTCCATGCGAGTTCTGTCTACTCGGAATGATGAACCGGAAAAAGCCTCTCGCCCTTTTGATAGAGAAAGAGACGGTTTTGTAATAGGAGAAGGAGCAGGAGTAGTAGTTCTGGAAGAGCTGGAACGGGCTAAAAAGAGAAAAGCATCCATTTGGGGAGAAATAGCAGGTTTTGGTATGAGTGGGGATGCTTATCATATCACTCAGCCAATTCTGAATGGAAGGGGATTGAGAGAAGCTATGAACAAAGCTTTGAAAGATGCCAAAATTTCTTCTCAAGAGGTTGATTATATAAATGCCCATGGAACTTCTACTCCTTTCAATGATAAGGTGGAAACTCAGGCTATCAAGGATCTTTTTGGAAGAGATGCTTATCTAATACCAGTAAGTTCTACTAAATCTATGACCGGCCATCTTTTAGGAGCAGCAGGGGGAGTAGAGATAATTGCTTCTCTTCTGGCTTTTAAAGAAAAAATTATTCCTCCCACTATCAATTATGAAAACCCTGATCCTGAGTGTGATTTAGACTATGTTCCCAACAAAGCTCGGGAGGCTAAGATAAAAGTAGTCATGTCTAATTCTATGGGATTTGGAGGACATAACGCCGTTTTGGTAATTAAGAAGTTATGAGATGGATATCAGCCTAACCCGAAGAAAAAATCTGAAGAAACTCGAGAGAAATTTAGGAATCAAATTTGCCAACCCAAGTCTTTTAAATCGGGCCTTAACTCACACCTCGTATGCTAAGTCAGCCGATAAAAAGACCTTACCTCACAATGAAAGATTAGAATTTTTAGGAGATGCTATATTAAACCTGGTGGCAGCAGAGTATCTCTTTCGTCAATATCCCTATTTGAGCGAAGGAGATCTATCTAAATTTCGTTCTAAGGTGGTTTCTGAGGAGAGCCTATCTCGTTATGCCCTCAAAGTTGAAATTGGGGATTACATTTTAGTAAACAAAGATCAGGAGGGAATCCAATTCCAGCCTGCTTTATTAGCCGATACCTACGAGGCTATAATTGGAGCTCTTTATTTAGATAAAGGATTAGAGGGGGCAAGGTCTTTTATTTTAGACTTATTCGCTAAAGAAAAAAAGAAGTTCCATGAAATAAGGGATTTTAAATCCTGTCTTCAAGAATATACTCAATCTACCTATAAAACTCTTCCTCGATATCGGGTAATCCAGGAGGTTGGTCCTGACCACAGCAAGAAGTTCAAGATAGAAGTAAAAATCAAAGGAAAGGTATTAGGAAAGGGATGGGGGCCCAGTAAGAGAAAAGCGGAAAAAATGGCTGCTCAGTCTGCCTGGGAGAATATAACTCAAAAAATGAAGTCAGATTCGGACGAGCGACACACTTTAAAGCTTAGGGAAACTATTTTCTGAGGCAACCAATGAAAATTACCGAATCCAGGATGAGCTCTTTAATGGTTAGTGTCTCCGGAGTAAGGGGAATAGTGGGGGAAGCTCTTATCCCCGAAGTAGTGGCTAAATTTTCTGCTGCCTTTGGTAGACTTACTCAAGAGGGAATGATTGTAGTAGGCTTAGATACCCGAACATCAAATCAGATGTTTAGGTATGCTGTTTTCAGTGGTTTACTTTCCAGCGGTTGCGAAGTCGTAGATGTTGGCGTTTGTCCTACACCTTCTTTGCAGCTTATGGTGGAAAAGCTTGAAGCTGGCGGGGGCATTGCTATTACTGGAAGTCATAATCCTGCAGAATGGAATGCTTTGAAGTTCATCCGCTCTGATGGGCTTTTTCTTTATCCCGAACAAGGTAAGAGGCTTCTTCAAATCTACGCAAAAGAAAGAATACCCCGTGTAAAATGGGATGAAATAAGGCAAGTTCACCACGATAATCTGGCCATAGAGAATCATCTGAACAAAGTTTTGAACACTGTACCGAGGAGAAAAATTAAAGATAGAAGATTTAAAGTTGTCCTTGATGCTTGTAATGGTGCAGCCTCACTCATCAGCCCCCAGCTTATTCGGCGATTAGGGTGTGAGGCAATAGAACTTAATTGTCGTCCTAATGGTATCTTTCCCCATCCTCCTGAACCAACCCCTTCCAACCTAAAACAACTCTCTGAAGTAGTTAAATCTGAAGGAGCAGATATAGGTTTTGCTCATGATGCAGATGCGGATAGAGTGGCTGTGGTTACAGAGAAGGGAGAGATTTTATCTGAAGATTATTCTCTTCTTCTGGCAACCAAATTTGTTCTTAGCAAAAGAAAAGGATTAGTGGTTACCAATCTTTCTACCACTCAAGCTTTGGATGATATAGCAGGAGAATTCAGTAGTTCAGTGCAGCGGACAAAGGTAGGCGATATTCATGTATCTCGCCAGATGAAAGAGAAAAAAGCTGTAATAGGAGGAGAGGGCAATGGAGGAGTGATCATTCCCGAGGTCCATTATGCTCGTGATGGAATTGCCGCTATTGCCTTATTATTAGAATACTTAGCTGAGGCTAATGAGCCGATCTCGAAGTTAGCTGGTGAACTTCCTCGCTATTATATGGTTAAGAAAAAACTGGAATTTACTAAAGGAGATTTTTCTCTACTTAAGGTCAGACTAAAGGAAGAATTTAAAGGAGAAAAACTCGATTTTCTTGATGGAGTCAAGATTACTCTGAAGGAGGGTTGGATTCATATAAGACCTTCGGGTACAGAGCCTGTGATTCGCATAATTACTGAAGCTAAAACGAGGAAGGAAGCAGAGAATCTATACCAATTAGCGTTAGGTTTAATATAGGAGCGAAAATGGATATGCATTTTTTATTGCAGGAGATGAAGGAAAGAGATACTTCAGATTTGCACATTGTGGCAGGAGTCCCTCCAGTATTTCGTATTAATGGAGATCTAAAGTTCTCAGAGGGAGAAAATATAACCGCTGAAGAGTCAAAATCTCTTATTTATTCTTTAATGAATGAGAAGCAGAAGGGAGAGCTAGAGAAAAATCGCGAATTGGATTTTTCTTTTAATATAGAAAAAACAGGGCGCTTCAGAATGAATGTTCATTTTCAACGAGGATCAATAGCAGCTGCCATTAGACGCATTCCCGATTATATTCCCTCTCTTTCTGAACTCAATCTCCCTCCCATTCTTTCTGAATTAGCCCTTAAAGAAAAGGGCCTGGTCTTAGCTACTGGTCCAGCCGGCTGCGGAAAATCAACGACTTTAGCTTCTATGATAAATATAATTAATGAGAAAAGGTCAGCTCATATTATTATTATAGAAGATCCTATTGAGTATATCCATTCTCATAAAAAGAGCGTAATAGAACAAAGGGAAGTGGGGAAAGATACTCTTTCTTTTGCTGCTTCGTTAAAACACTGCCTTCGTCAGGACCCTGATGTGATATTAATTGGAGAGATGAGAGATTTAGAAACTATTGCTACAGCTATTACCGCTGCTGAGACAGGGCATCTGGTTTTAGCTACCTTGCATACACCTGATGCACCACAGGCTATTGATAGAATTGTGGATGTCTTTCCCCCATTTCAGCAGCCTCAAATAAGGATGGGGTTATCAGGGACTCTAGAGGGAATAATTGCCCAAACCCTTCTTTTAAAAAAGAACGGAGAAGGAAGGGTGCCAGCGGTGGAGTTATTAATTGCTACTCCTGGGGTGAGAAACTTAATCCGGAGTGGTAAGACTCATCAATTGTATACAGCAATACAAACAGGGACCCAATTTGGGATGCAGACTATGGATCAAGCATTGAAGAATTTGGTAAAGAGAGGTTTGATTAGTTTTGAAATGGCTCTTCCAAGGGTAAAAGACCGGGAAAATTTCTGAGATAGCATAAGGAGAGTTTGATGAGATCGCTGAGAAGATGGTACGGAAGATGTATACTTGAAAAGGGCAAGGAAACTTTTTTATGGGCCTTCATTGCTTTTGGGATTAGTGTGGGTATCTCTCGGGCGATTGTTCTGGATGTAGAAAAAGGAAAAGCTATCTTTGGCTATTTATATATAAAGGGATATCACATTCATCATTTTTACTGGGGAATATT
>DAOWIY010000111.1 GCA_030640665.1 Clostridia bacterium | reverse complement strand
TGGGTATAGTGGGAGAAAAATTTGAGAGAAACGAATTTTATGTTCCTGAGATGCTTATTGCTGCAAGAGCTATGAAACAAGGAATGCAGATTTTAAGACCTCTTTTAACTGAAAAAGGTGTAGAAACTATGGGAACAGTAATTTTAGGAACAGCAAAAGGGGACTTGCATGACATTGGTAAAAACCTGGTAGGAATGATGCTGGAAGGAGCAGGTTTTGAAGTAATAGATGCGGGAATAGATGTAGCCCCAGAGGTATTTGTCCAGACAGCTAAAGAAAAAGAAGCTCACCTCATAGGGCTTTCTGCTCTTCTTACCACCACTATGGTGGGTATGAAGGATGTCATTAAAGCCTTAAAAGAAGCAAATCTAGATGGTAAAGTTAAGGTAATGATTGGTGGTGCTCCCCTCACCCAGAGCTATGCTGATGAGATTGAGGCTGATGGCTATGCTCCAGATGCTGCCTCTGCCGTTGATGAGGCGAAAAAGCTTTTAAGTCAATGAACTATGAACAACGAACTACGAACTATTCTAAAAAACAAAAGACGTTATTAAGAAAGAAAATCCTTGCGGTTCGTCGGTCTCAATCTTCTCAGGAGATAGAAAGAAAGAGTGATGAGATCAAACGAAAGCTTTTTGTCTTTTCCATTTTTTGTAAAGCTCAAACAATTCTCTTTTATCTAGCTATGGCAGATGAAGTCCAAACTAAAGAAATGATAAAGAAGGCCTTAAGGCTAGGTAAGCGAACAGCTGTCCCTCTTGTTGAATGGCAGAAAAAGAAGATTCTACCCTCAGAACTAAAGGATTATGATAAAGATCTTGAGGTTGGGGTACGAGGGATTCTTCAGCCAAAAAAGAACTCTTACCGCCCCCTTCCTTTAGATGATATTGATCTGATAATAGTTCCTGGAGTTACCTTTGATAGACAGGGAAATCGCCTTGGTTTCGGAGCTGGTTTTTACGATAGATTTTTAAAAAAAGTATCACCCAGAACTAAATCAGTAGCTTTAGCCTTTGAACTGCAGTTAGTAGATAATATTCCTTCTCAATTTCACGATATAGCGGTCGACTACATCATTACTGAAAAAGAGATTATTGATACGAAATACGAGGTGTGAGATGTACATAAATAAACCGTTGGAAAATTTTCTGGAAGATACAGCATCAGGGACTCCTACCCCCGGAGGGGGAAGTGTAGCTGCCCTGGTAGGTTCTTTGGGAGCGGCTCTTCTTTGTATGGTAGCAAACTTTACGGTAGGGAAGCCAAAATATAAAATAGTTGAAAAAGATGTTAAGGAAATTTTGAAAAAGGCGGAGGAACTTAAAAACAATCTTTCCGGATTGATTCAAGAAGACGTTGAGGCTTACGGGAAGTTCGCTCAGGCCAGCAAGATGCCAAAAAAGACTCCCCAGATGAAAAAAAAGCATACTCAGGCTCTACAAAAAGCTTTAAAAGAGGCTGCTGAGGTTCCCTGGCGGACAGCGGAAGCCTCTTTCCAGGTGATAGAGTTAGGCCAAAAGCTTCTTCCCAAGGGGAATCCCAATTTGGTGACTGACATAGCAGTGGGAGTCTTACTGGCGGAAGCGGCCCTGCAAAGTGCCGTGGTAAACGTAGAGATCAATCTTTCCTTTATTAAAGATGAAGAATATAAAAAAGAAAAGAGTAAGAGCCTAAGCCGCATTTTATCCCGGGCCTTCCAAATGAAGAATGAAGTGGTGGAAAAGATTCAGAAGAAGCTAACTTTGTAAAAAAAGGGGAACAGCAGTGAAAGTTTTATTTGCCATCTGTTCCTGGGGCCTAGGACATGCCACAAGAGATCTTCCCCTTATTCGAGGAATCCTAAAGGCTGGGCATAGCCTTACCCTGGTGGGAAAAGGTAGATCTTTGAATCTTTTAAGGGATGAGCTAAAGAACAGCTGTAGATATGTGGATATTCCTGACTATTCTTCTGCTTATTCTAAAAAAGATTTCTCTGTGGCTAAGTTCTTGAGTTATTTTCCTATTTATATGAACGAGATTGTCAAAGAGCATAGTAGGATTAAAAAGTTAATCAAAGCAGAAAAATATGAAAGAATAATCTCCGATAACCGTTTTGGTGTCTGCGATAAGAAAATTCCTTCCTACTTCATCTCCCATCAATTGAGGCTTATCGCCCCTGGTCGAATAAAACTTTTTGAGATGGCCACGGAAGGATTTAATTATTCCTTTTTTAAAGAGAGTTTCTCTATGTTCTTGGTTCCCGATAATGAAGAGAATTCTCTAAGCGGGGATCTTTCTCATAATTTGAAGTACTTTAAGAAAAGCAGAGTCGAATACTTGGGGATTCTTTCCGACTTGAAAAAAAGAAAAGTAAGAGAGGACATCGATTACTTTATTTCCTTGTCCGGGCCTGAGCCCCAAAGGACAATTCTGGAAAAAAAGATCCTGGAGCAGGCGCCTTCCCTAAAGGGAAAGGTAGTTATCGCTTTAGGTAAACCAGAATATCAAGAAGAAAGAATCCTCGATCACCTTCATATTTTTGGATATTTAGAAAGAAAAAAGCAAGAAGAGATTATGAATAGAGCTAAATTGGTCATTACCAGATCTGGCTATAGCACTCTTATGGAGCTGGCTGCATTAGGAAAAAAGGCCTTATTTATTCCTACTCCTGGACAGACTGAACAGCTCTATCTAGCAAATTATCACAAAAAAAGAAGAAACTTCTATAGTGTCAGTCAGGCCCACCTGGATTTGGTAAAAGATGTAGAAGAGGCAAAAGAGTATAAAGGGTTAAGTTGTGAGGTTCAAATGAATAAAGCTGTAAAAAGCTTTATGAAGATCGTATTTGGAGAATGAAAAAAAAGTTCCTCATCCTTTTCTCAACCATAGCTGGACTTTTTCTTCTTGTCTTAATATTTTATTTAGCTGATATTAGGCAAGTATTTTTCCAGACGAAAGAGATAGGTTTTTTAGGAGCTGGAATTTTCATAATAAATGCTTTTTTCGTAATCCTTATCTCCAGTCTTTCCTGGCGTCTCATTCTAAAGTCTTATGGCTACCATCTTCCACTTAAAGATATACTGACGGCAAAGTTGATGGGACTTATGGTAAGCTACCTTACTCCCTCTATGTATATAGGGGGAGAGCCGCTGAGGACTTATGTAATCAGTAAGAAACACGGCCTTCCCTTTACCAGAATAGGAGCTACTGTAGTGGTGGATAAATTTTTGGAGTTAGGGGCGGGTCTCGTCTTTGTTTATCTGGGCAGCATCTATACATTGATAGAGTACAAGCTTTCCCCTCAGATTTATTTTACTCTCTTAATAGTTAATATTCTTTTTGGCCTGGGGATGGGGTTACTATTGGTTAGTTTTATTTTTGAGAATAAGATTTTCACTAACCTGGCTACTTCCCTGGGGCGAATAAATCTTTTATCTAAGGCCATTGGAAAAATTATACCCCAGATATCCGAAATAGAGGGTGAGGTTTTTCTTGCTTTTAAACAGCACCGCCGGGAAACATTAATTGCTTTTATTTTTAATCTTTTGAGTGGATTTCTTATTTTTCTTAAACCAGCTATCTTCTTTTATTTCCTTAAAATTGTTTTTAGTCTCTCTCAACTGGCCTTACTTTTTGCCCTAACTCATCTTGTTTTGGCCCTTCAGTTTACTCCTGGGGCTCTGGGTATCTTTGAATTAGGGGCGGTAGGAATTTACCGACTTGTTGGGATAGGGCCTGATAAGGCACTTGCTTTTAGTCTAATGGTTAGAGTGACCGATCTTGTAGGAGTGAGCATAGCCATATTCTTGATTATTCGTTTTGGGTTAAGAAGATTTTGGGAAAGAAAGGAATAATGCGGATTTGTTTTGCCTCCGATCAAGCTTTTCCTGCTGTTGGAGGAGAAGGGATTTCCACTCAAAACTTTTCTCTGGGGATGGCAAAAAGGGGGCACACTGTTATTGTCCTTACCTCGCAAGAGAAGTTATCGCACTACGGTAGCGGTTTGATTTATCAAACAACTGTCGGCGTTAGGTCTAAATCCGAGCGCTACTCACGATCGGGACTTTTCAACGCAGTAAAAGGAAAAGGAATTAGAATTTATAGGTTTTTCTCTCTTCTCCTCCCTGGGCAAAAAGGCTCTCTTGCCTTTCCCTCTTCAATAAAGATTACTTCCATTTTAAAAAAAGAAAGGATAAATCTTGTACAAATTAACCTTCCTAGTTATCTGGGTTGGCAGACATTAAGAGGAGCAAGAAAGATTGGAATACCGGTAGTTTTAGGATTTCATGTTCAGGTGGGTAATATCATCCCTTTTTATTTTCCTTTCTCTCTTTTTAAGGGAATTCTGGAAGCCTGGTTTGCTTACTTCTACAGCAAAGCAGACACGGCAGTTGTTCCTTCTCGCTTTGCCAGTGAAATCTTAAAAAAGTATACCTATAAACCTATACGGATAGTGAGTAATGGAATTGACTTGAAAGCCTTTGACGTAAAAAAGCTCACCTCAAAGGAAATAGAAACTTTCAGAAAGAGATATTCTTTGGCTGGATTCTCTGTCTTGCTCTATACAGGGCGATTAAATTATGAGAAGAATATAAATTATCTTTTAAGGATAATGCAGGCTTTAAAAGAGAGAAAAGGAAGAGTTAAACTATTAATTGTAGGAGAAGGAAATTTGAAGAATAGACTGCAAAGCAAAATGGCCAGATTAGGGATAAAGAGAGAAGTTATCTTTACTGGTTTTTTAAAGGAAAAAGACCTACTCTGTGCTTATGTTTGTGCGGATATCTTTATTTTATCTTCTTTTTATGAGCTCCAAAGTATAGCTACTCTGGAGGCTATGGCTATGAGAAGAGCTATTTTGATAGGAAGAAGTAAAGAAAATGCAGCTCAGGAGCTGGTTAAAGAAGGAACTAATGGATATACTTTTAGTCTCGAAGATCCCAGGGAAGCAGTAGAGAAAATCAACAGAATCCTTTCCGATGAGAAATTAAAAAAATCTATGCAGGAGAAATCCTACCAAATGATACAGGCTCATGAGATAGAAAAGAGTATCTCAAAGCTGGAAAAGATTTATGAAAACCTCTTAAATGGGGGAAACGATGTATGAATTAATGGTTAAGACCCACTTCGCTGCTGCCCATCAACTAAAAGAAGCTGGGGGCGGTTGCGAGCGCCTACACGGACATACATGGAAGGTGGAGGTATTTCTTCAGGGAGAAAAACTGGATAAGGAAGGAATGCTTATAGACTTCAGAGAGGTTAAAAGAATAGTTAAAATATGGGTAGATAAGCTGGATCATCAATATCTAAATGAGACTTTAAAAGGCATAAATCCCACCACGGAAAATCTAGCTAAATATTTATTTGAGGGATTGGAAAAGGATATAGACTCAGAAAGGGTAAAATTAAGCAAAGTAAAGATTTGGGAAGCTGAGGATACGTGTGTAGCGTACAGCGTTTAGCGGATAGCATATAGTGAATGGTATCTCGGATAAGCTTGGATATGAAGTTTCTCCTGAACTTTTAGAGGGTTTGGAGTCCTATGGCTAAACAGGTTAATATCCTGGCCATTGAGCTGGGAAATGATGCCAAGGACATCGTTGTTTATCCTACTTAAGGTATTGATGGAAGTATAAAATGAAAGTAAAAGACCTTACAGATAAAGAAATACTGAGATGGAAATGTTTAACCCCAAATTCACCATAACTAACAAAATAAACAATTCTCTTCTGGAAATTGAAAGAGCAAGGGGATTTTTGGAGGCGG
>DAOWIY010000023.1 GCA_030640665.1 Clostridia bacterium | reverse complement strand
GCACATTATAAGAGGAGGTTCAAATGGCCAGGAAAGAATGGGAAGAGTTAAGGAAAGAGGTTAGTGAAGAGCTAAAGGAACTCGAAGTTGGGGAGCAAGTAAGGAAAGAAGTTAGTATGGAGGACTTCGGGTCTTTTTTTAAGGAATTAGCAGCTATGGTGGGCAGCGGCAAGAAAGTCGAAGATAGATGAGTATCAAGGCCTTGACATGATAGGTGTAATTTAGCATCTTTATAGCGAGGGACATCTAAATCCTTCTAAAATATACGATGATGCGTTGTGCGTATCCCAAATGTTAATATCGTTAGATTAAGCGAACTAAACGAAAGGAGGGGGAGAGGATTAAGGTGAGGGGGCACGAGATACGAGAGAAGGAGATAGGGTGAATCTTAAAAGACTTATAATTGGATTGAATGTAGAAAGAATAGAAAGCGACACTAATTTAGAAGTGGAAGGGTTTACCTGCGATTCTAGAAAGGTGGGGCCGAATTTCTTATTTGTAGCTATTTCTGGTTTTAAAGAAGATGGTCATCAGTTTATCTCGCAGGCTATAGGGAAAGGAGCCAGGGTTATAGTTGTAGAGAAGGATATCTCTACTTTCATTCCCAAGGGAGTGGTGTTAATTAAAGTTCTTTCATCAAGGTTGGCTCTAGCCCAACTAAGTACAAACTGGTATGGATTTCCTTCTGGAGAGATTAAAGTAATTGGAATTACGGGAACCAATGGCAAGACGACCACTACCTATTTAGTTGAGTCCATCCTAAAAAAAGCTGGATTTAGAGTGGGCAAAATATCCACTATCGATTATAATCTGGGTGGGGATTCTTTTCTCTCTTCTCTTACTACTCCTGAATCACAAGACCTGCAGAAGATACTTAAGACAATGGTAGAGGATAATCTAGACTATGTAGTTATGGAAGTTTCTTCTCATGCTCTGGCTCTTCACAGAGTAGAGGGAGTGGAGTTTGACTGGGCTGTATTTACTAATTTTTCTCCTGAGCATTTAGATTTTCATAAAGACCTAAATAAATATTTAGAGACGAAGGTTTCTTTATTTAAAAGACTGGGCAAAGAAGCGAGAAAGAGGATTTCCAAAAGAGCGGTGGTGAATATAGATGATTCAACAGCTAACTATATAATGAATAACACTTCTTGCCAGATAATTACCTATGGAATTAAAAAAGAAGCCAATGTTCAAGGAAAAGCTTTAAGGGTAGTATCTGATGGAGTTTCCTTTATGTTAAAGACGGGGAAAAGAAAAAGAATAGACCTCTCTCTTTTAGGTGTTCATAATGTTTACAATGCTCTGGCTGCTGCCTCGATTGCTTTTGGGGAAGAGATACCCGACTATCTGATTAAAGAGGGGCTGGAAGAAGTAAGAGGGATTCCTGGAAGGCTCGAATCCATTAAGAATACCCATGGTTTTGGAATTTTTGTTGACTATGCTCATACTCATGATGGATTGGAAAAGGTCCTGGAAACTCTGCGAGAAATTACTAAAGGCAGGCTTATAGTTGTTTTTGGTTGCGGGGGAGATAGGGACCCTCAAAAGCGCCCTCTTATGGGCAGGGCAGCTTTAAAGTTAGCCGATTATTCAATAATTACTTCTGATAATCCTCGCAGTGAAGATCCAGAAGAAATTATAGCTCAGATTGAAAAGGGAATGGAGGCCGAAGGAGGCAAAAAAGAGAAGGATTATTTAACTATAATCGATCGAAAAGAGGCTATAAAGGTAGCTTTGGAGAAGATTGGGAAAGAAGATGTCCTTCTCATCGCTGGCAAAGGACATGAAAGAACACAAATTTTTAAAGATAAGGTAGTGGAGTTTGATGATAGAAAAGTAGTACGGGATTTGCTCTAAATACCATATTATGTTTCTAGAAAAATTTTCTATTCAGGAGATAGTGGAAGTTACCCAGGGAAAATTGATAGGTAAAAAGGAAACCACTTTTCTCCTTCCTCCCCAGAAAATCTCAACAGATACCCGAAAGCTAAAAAAAGGCGACCTTTTTATTGCTCTAGAGGGTAAAAGATTTGATGGTCATAGGTTTGTAGAGAAGGCAAGCGAGGAAGGTGCCTGTGGTGCTATCATATCTGAACCCATCCCACTCCCCTCTTCTCATTTCTTTTTTATCCAGGTAAAGGATACTCTTTTTGCTCTACAAGAGATAGCCAGGCATCACCAGAAAAAACTCTCTTTACCACTGGTAGGGATAACAGGGAGTAACGGTAAGACTACAGTTAAGGAAATGGCCTGGCAAATTCTCTCCTCTGAATATCCCACCTTAAAATCGGAAGGTAATTTCAATAACCAGATCGGAGTTCCCCTCTCTTTGCTTAAACTCCGTTCTTGTCATAAGTTGGGAATTTTAGAGATGGGTATGAACTCCAAAGGAGAGATACACCGTCTGGCAGAGATAATTCAGCCAACTATTGGTGTCATTACCAATATCCAGCACTCTCATATTGGCTTTTTAGGAAGTCTAGCCCAGATTATGGAAGCCAAGGCAGAGTTGATTGGCTTATTAAATAAAGAAGAGAGAAACTGGTTAGTTTTAAACAGCGATGACCCCAGGACTCCCGAACTCCAAAAAAGAGCTAAATGCAGAATAATTACCTTTGGAGTTAAAAATCAAGCTCGGGTAAGAGCTGAGGAGATAGCTTATGAGGATGGGGGACTTAATTTCATTTTGGTTTACAGAAAGAAAAGGATGCCTATTTCTATCCCTATTCCAGGATTATACAATGTTTATAATGCCTTAGCTGCTTCAGCTATATCTCTTATCCTCAATGTCTCTCTTTATACTATTGCTCGATCCCTGGAATGTTTTAAACTTCCTCCTATGCATTCAGAGATATCCTTTCTTGGCTCCTATCAACTGATCGATGACTCTTATAATGCTAATCCAGAATCTGTGAATGGGGCTTTAGAATTGCTGCAAAGTATCGGAAAACACCGCAAGATAGTTATTTTGGGAGATATGTTGGAGTTAGGAAAGATGGCAAGATCACTTCATAATAAAGTGGGCAGACGAGCAGGAGAATTGGGTATCGATGCTTTATTTACTCTGGGAGAGTTCTCGAAAGATGTGAGTAAAGGAGCCAGGATGGCCGGTATAAAGGATGTTTTTTCTTTCAGGGATAAAGAAAGATTAATAGCTAAACTCCTCCTTTATCTAGAAGAAGGAGATTCTCTTTTAGTCAAGGGGTCAAGAGGGATGAAGATGGAAGAGATTGTCAAAAGATTAAAGGAAAGACTATGTTTTACTATTTAATCTCTTCTCTACCTTTTCGTGTGACAGGAGCGGCTCTACTTTCTCTCCTCTTAGGTTTATGGCTGGGTAAAATTTTTATAAGGAAATTCAAAAAAGAAGGATGGGTTGACTATGTCCGCCTGTATACTCCTGAAAATCACCAGGCAAAAAGGGGCATTCCTACTCTGGGGGGAATCTTTATTCTCATCTCTCTCCTGGTAAGCCTTTTCATTTTTGGAAATCTAGCCAATAGGTTCTTTCTTCTCTCTTTGTTTGTTATCCTCTATCTAGGATTACTTGGGTTCTGGGATGATGTCATAAAAAAAGCAAAAAGGAGCTCTCAGGGGCTAAAAACCAGATTTAAATTGCTTATTCAGCTTATCTTAGCCTGTGGGGTTGCTTTCTACCTTTACCGCGAGCCAGGATTCAGCAAATATCTGGAGATTCCCTTCAGCGGACTCACCCTTAACATAGGGTGGATGTATATTCCCTTAATTATAGCTATAATTGTAGCTACTCCCAATAGTGTTAATCTCACTGATGGGTTGGATGGACTAGCAGCCGGTTGTGTATTATTTGCTGGCATGGCTTATGGGATTCTCTCTTTTTTTGCTGGCAGCGATATTTTCTCCTCCTCTTTAAATATTACCTATATTTCTGGAGCAAGGGAACTGGTAGTTTTCTGGGGAGCGGTCCTGGGAGCAACTTTTGCTTTTCTCTGGTATAACACCTACCCTGCTCAGGTTTTTATGGGGGAGACAGGAACTCAGGTTCTAGGAGGGGCTTTGGCTATTACAGCCATTTTGGTGAAGAAAGAAATTTTGCTTCTTTTAATAGGGGGAGTTTTTGCTGTTGAGGCTCTTTCAGTTTTTTTACAAGTTTTCTTCTTTCAGGTAAGAGGTAAGCGAATTTTAAAAATGAGCCCTCTTCATCATCATTATGAGCTTAAAGGGATAAGCGAGCCAAAGATAGTAGCTCGTTTTTGGATGGTAGCCGCTCTTTTGGCCTTGCTCGGATTAAGCAGTGTATTAAAATAGTCGTTAGTATTTAGT
>DAOWIY010000085.1 GCA_030640665.1 Clostridia bacterium | reverse complement strand
CCCCGTAATATAAAAAAAATAAGAAGAGGAATGAAGATGAGAGCAATGATGATCCGCTTCAAAGGCACTTTATTCTCCCTTTGTCCCTCCAAACCTCCTCACTCTATTTGCGTAATCTTTAAGAGCGTCGCTGAACTCTTTTCTCCCAAAATCGGGCCAAAGAACAGGAGTAATCCAGAGCTCTGTATAGGCAATCTGCCAGAGAAGGAAATTACTTACTCGGTATTCACCCCCTGTTCTGACTAGCAGATCAGGGTAAGGAAGATCCCCAGCATATAAATACTGTCTGAATAAATTCTTATCTATTTCCTCTGGGGTAAGATATCCTCTTTGAACTTCCCTGGCTAGGACTTTGGCTGTATCTAGAATCTCTTCCTGCCCACCATAGCTTATAGCTAGGTTGAAAATAAGGTCCTTATTATCTTTGGTTAGCCTCATAGCTCGCTTTATTTTGTCCTGAAGTGAAGGTGAAAGCTTTTCTGCCCTTCCAATAACTTGAAAGCGAACTTTTTTTTCGTTTAACTCTCTTATCTCTTTATCAAGATATCTTTTAAATCTACTCATAAGAAAATTCACTTCTTTTATCGGTCTTTTCCAGTTCTGGTAAGAAAAAGCATACATAGTGAGAATCTTGATACCAAAATCTAAACAAATCTGGGTTATCTTTCTTATCTTCTCCATCCCCACCCTATGTCCCTCGCTGCGAGGCAGGCCCCTTTTCTTTGCCCACCTACCATTACCATCCATAATAATAGCTACGTGCTGGGGGAGTTCATTTTTGTCCGGCAAGGAAATTAGCCCTTCCTCCTTCATTTTGGATTCAGTAATTCTTTTTGTCATTTATATTATAACATACCCAGAGGTCTCTAATTAACTAATTCTCCCAGGGGAGAGGAGCACGAGATACGAGATACGAACAACGAGCGACGAATTTATCTCTCCGCTAAGCTAAAGAGAAACTCAGCCTCAGCTACTAGTTCTCCCGCTACGGAACTGGTAGCATAAGCTTTACCGACGTTTCTCCTTAAATTCAAGATTTTCACTCTGGTTATTAACTGATCTCCCGGCACTACTGGTTTTCTAAACCTGGCTTTATCAATTCCAGCGAAATAAGCTAACTTACCTTGATTTTCACTTTTAGACAAAAGATAGACTCCCGCCACCTGAGCCATAGTCTCAATAATTAAAACTGCCGGTACTACAGGATGTCCAGGAAAATGACCGGCAAAATAAGGCTCATTTATAGTAATGTTCTTTATCCCTACTATTTCCTTTTCTCCCAGCTCTAGAATTCTATCTACAAGAAGAAAAGGATATCTATGGGGAAGAATTCTTTCAATATCATCTATATTCAAGAGACCTTTTTTTTTGCTCATTAGTTTTCTTCCCAGCTTTTGAATTAATCTAACGTTAAAGGAATGACCAGATTTCACAGCTATAATGTGAGCCTGGATCGGTCCACCCAAAAGGTAAAGATCTCCTATTAAGTCAAGAATCTTATGCCGTACAGGCTCATTGGGAAATCTCAGTCCTTCTTTATTAATAATTCCCTTTTCATCAATCACTACCGCATTCTCTAAAGACCCTCCTTGAATAAGGCCTCTTTCTCTCAGATTTTCCACTTCCTTCATGAAACCAAAAGTTCTCGAAGGAGCAATCTCCTCAGTAAAGGTCTTCTCATTAATGCTGAATTCGGCAAATTGAGATTTGAGAGGAGAGCGAGGGAAATCTACTGTATAGGTAATCTTTAACTCAGGAGAGGGAAGAACCACTAACCTCTTGTCTTTTTCTTCTATCCAGAGAGGCTCTTCTATCTTAAAAAACTCTCGCGGAATTCCCTGTTCCACCACCCCCGCTTTCTGAATCAATCTCACAAAAGGAAGAGCACTTCCATCGCCAGTTGGAATCTCCTCCTCATCAATTTTAATGCTTACATTATCTATTTCCAGACCAGCTAAAGCTGCTAAAATGTGTTCTACTGTTCGAACTTTGACTTCTCCCTCCCCCAGAGATGTCCCTCGCACGTTACTTGCTACCTTGTCCACCCTTGCTTTAATCTGAGGAGAGCCAGGTAAATCTTCCCGTACAAAGACTACGCCCTTCCCTGGGGGTGCTGGCTCCAAAGTAAGGGTAACCTCTCTTCCTGAATGCAGTCCCCTTCCTTTATAGGAGATAGTTTTTCCAATAGTTTTTTGTAGGTGTGTCATTTATCTTTCTCTCGATTCTGGTTGATATGCTCGGGAATCTCCTGAGCCCAATATGCTCGGGTGAATAGCTCTGGCTATTCAGCCACTTTCTTTTCTAATTCCCTAATTCTTTTTACAAGTCGGGGCAAGCGATTGGCAATAGCCTTTGCCCTTTTCTGCTTAGAATGTAATCTTGCCGGAAAGCCGGAAACAAATAAACCACTCCCTGTATCTTTAGTAACCCCGGCTTTGGCAGCCACGATGGTATTACTCCCTATGGTTACATGTTCGGTTACTCCTGCCTGGCCAGCCAGAATGACTCCATCTTCCAAAGTTGAACTTCCTGAAATTCCTGCTAGAGCTACTATGGCAACATTTTTCCCCAAAGTAACATTATGAGCAATATGGACTAAGTTATCAATCTTACATCCAGAACCTATGCGGGTCTCTCCTGTCGTCGCCCGGTCTATAGCTACATTAGCTCCTATCTCCACTTCATTCCCAATGACTACTCTACCCACCTGAGGAATCTTATGGTAAGATCCATCTTCCTTTTTAACAAAACCAAAGCCATCTACTCCTATAACTGTTCCCGAATGAATAATCACCTGCTCTCCAATAACAGCATCATCTAGAATAGTTACTCGGGGATGTATGAAACTATCTTTTCCTATAACTACTTTATTGCCCAGATATACTCCAGAACTGAGGTAAACGTTATCTCCTATTCTAACTCTATCACCCACTACTACGTAAGGACCCAGAGTAACATCCTTGCCGAGCTTTACATCTTTACCTATGAGAGCTGTAGGATGAATTCCAGAAAATCTTTGGATTTGAGGGGTAAAAAGTTCCAGGACTTGAGCAAAAGCTAAGCGAGGATTTTTTGTGCGAATGATAGGTTTTGGGAAATTTTTAATCTCCAAAGGGACGATCACCGCTGAGGCTTGGCCATTCCTGGCTTTATCCAGGAACTTCTTGGAGACAGCAAAAGTAATCTCACCTCTCTTGGCTTCCTCCGCCTTAGCTGTCCCTTCTATTATTATGTCTTCATTCCCTTTAATGCTACCCTGGATTAACCCTGCCAATTCCTTTAAAGTTTTCCTCATTTTTTTTCTTTGTATTCTTCATTTAATCTAAGGAGTACCTTTTCTGTTATATCAAGACTACGAACTATTTTAGAGTCTTGAACATATATTAGGTCCCTTTTATCAAAAACAAACCGATATCCATCTTCTACAGCGATAACCTCTACCATAGCCATGATATCAGGTATGATCTCATGGTCTAGCCTATTCTTATACTCCTCATTTTGTTTTTGAAGTTCTTCATTAAGCTGCCCCTGAAGTTCTTCGTTAATCTGCTGGACTAAACTCTCTAATTCCCCCTTCTTGCGCTCTATCTCTGCCTGTGTTTCCTTGATTTTTTCCTCAGCCTCAGCAAATATTCCGCTCTCTTTTCCCTCTTCTAGCTCTTTCAGGTATTTTGTTAACTCCCCTATCTCTTCCTCTTTCTCCCGGAGAATTTGTTGATATTCTTTTTGTTGTCTCTCTAACCAGGAATTCAACTGTATCTCTAACTGAAAGATTAGATCTTTATTTTTCTCATACTCTGAAAGAATCCTCTCGAAATCTACATGACCTATTATTTTGGCTTTAAGTATATCCTCAATAATGTCTGCCTTTGCTGTCTGAGTACCCAGACCCAACCCTAAGCATAATAAAATAGCCAGGAAAAGTAATCTTTTATTTTTTTTCATCATCTTCTCTCCTTCCTTAATATAGTTCGTAGTCATTTCGAGCGCCTGCCTGTGCTAGCACGGCAGACAGGAACGAAGCAATCTCAAAGCAATGACAGAGGGAAGATTTCTGTCCATGAACTATGAACTCATAACTATGAACTATTCGAGGTTTACCGTTATTCCTAATGAGTGTAGAATTTGGCCTTCCTTATCTCGCATGACCTCTTACTTCTCTTTTTCTTTATCAGTGTAACCAAGCAAGTGAAGCACTCCATGACCCGTTAAAAGACCACGCTCATTTTT
>DAOWIY010000090.1 GCA_030640665.1 Clostridia bacterium | reverse complement strand
AGGCAGTATCTTTATTTGATGGAATACTATCTTCTCCTTTTTATTCCTTTCTTTTTAGGGGCTAGCTGCATCGGACTTTCCTTTTCCCAACTAGGCCAGAAGATAAACAAGATTTACTTTTCTAACCTTTTGGGCTCAGGGAGCGGAGCTTTAGGGGTAATCTTCTTGATGTATTTTCTATCTCCTACCTCCATTTTACTGCTTATAACAGCAGTTGCCTTCCTTTCCACTCTCATTTCCTCTCTTTACCTCGTTAGGAAAGGCCCCGTCCGTATCCGTAAGAGACAAGATCTCCGACGGGGTAAGGGCGGACCTCTTAAGAGACCGGGGGTTTTAGCTGCTCTTATTTTTACCTCTTTAGCCTCTCTCTTATTTTTTTCCATCTTTTCCCCAAAACTAAACATCTCTCAATATAAATCTCTTCGGGTTGCTTTGAATCTTCCTCAGGCAAAAGTTTTAAAAGAGGTCTCATCTCCTCTGGGCCTTATTGATGTGGTAGAGAGTTCAGCTATAAGATATGCTCCAGGTTTAAGTCTCAATTTCAAAGGAGAGATTCCTCCCCAGCTTGGGATTTTTACTGATGCAGATTCTATGTCAGCTATAACTAATTTTCAGAATGAGTTATCCAATCTAAGATACCTGGATTACATTAGTTCTGCCTTACCTTATCATCTTTTAGATAAGCCTGAAGTTCTTATTGTAGGAGCAGGAGGGGGAGGAGAGGTCTTGACTGCTCTATATCACGGGGCTGCTTTAGTCAACGCTGTGGAACTAAATCCTCAGGTAGTGAATCTGGTAAAGGATGAATATGCTGAATTTTCTAACCGGATTTATTCCCATCCTTTGGTAAGAGTATTTATAAAAGAAGGGCGTGGATTCATACAATCCACGAGAGATGAATATGATTTAATCCAGCTCGCTCTTTTAGATTCTTTTAGTGCTTCTTCAGCTGGTGTTTATGCTCTCTCAGAAAGCTATCTTTACACCAAGGAGGCTATGAGGGAGTATATAAGACATCTTAGCCCTGAGGGTATCCTTTGTATTACCAGATGGTTAAAGATGCCGGCTCGTGATGGAATTAAACTGTTTGCTACAGCGGTAGAGTCCCTGGAGGAGTCGGGGATGGGGGATCCTTCCTCTCATCTTATCTTTATAAGGAGTTGGGCTACTTTCACTTTACTTATCAAGCGCTCCCCTTTTACTCCTTTACAGATTAAGAGAGCCAGGGATTTCTGCCAGGAGAGGTTGTTTGATTTTATCTGGTATCCAGGGATTGAATCTGGCGAGGTAAATCGCTATAGTCTCTTGCCAGAGCCTTATTATTACCAGGCTGCCCAGGGTATCCTTTCCGAAAAAAGGGAAGACTTTTATGAGAGCTATCTATTTTATGTAAAGCCAGCTACCGATAATTCTCCTTATTTCTTTCACTTTTTTAAATGGAGGTCTCTGCCTCATTTACTTAAAACTATGGGTAAGCAGTGGATTCCCTTTATAGAATGGGGTTACATAGTCTTAGTTGCTACTTTACTTCAGGCCATAGGGATAAGTATAATTTTAATTATCCTCCCTCGCTTTTTTCTAAAGAAAGTAAGAGATCCAGCCAGAGGCAGGTTGCCTATCTTTAGCTATTTTCTCTCTTTGGGGGCAGGATATATGTTTGTGGAAATCTCCTTCATCCAAAAATTTACTCTTTTTTTATCTTATCCCATTTATGCTGTGGCTGTGGTAATAGCCGGTTTTCTCTTTTTCTCTGGTTGGGGAAGCTATCTATCGGAGCGAATCCATATAAGGGGATTGAGCAATGTTAGTCTAGCTGTAGGGGCAATAATAATTATATCTCTCATTTATTTATTTTATCTGAGCCGTATATTTAGTTTATTTATCTCTTATAGGGATGCAGTAAAAATTTTACTTTCTCTTCTTTTTATCGCTCCTCTAGCTTTCTTTATGGGAATGCCTTTTCCTTTGGGACTGACCAGGGTTTCTTCTAAGGCAGCTTCTCTTGTTCCCTGGGCCTGGGGAATAAATGGCTGTGCTTCTGTTATTAGCACTGTTTTGGCTATTCTTCTTGCCGTGTCTATAGGGTTTAACCTGGTCATAGTTATAGCTCTATCTTTATATACCCTGGCGGCGGTGAGCCTGGCCAGATTCCCCTGATGGGTTGTTGAAGTGCTAAGGATTTACGCTTGCCGAAGGAAATGTCCTGAGGTATTTTTTGACTTTTTCTAAAAAAAGTAGTAGATTGTGAGCTATAGAAGTAGGTTATAATATTCGAGGGTGAAATTGTTAAAGATTACCAAATAATAAGAGAGGAGTTGAAAAATGTCTAAGATAAAAACAGTTTTGGAAATACCTGAAGATGCTTATCTTGCTTTATCGGCAAGTGGGTATTCCAAAAAAAAGATAGCCAGAGATGCTAAAGAACTTCTAGCTGCGAGGCTATTCAAAATAGGAACTTTGAGCCTAGGAAAGGCTGCAGAGCTTGCTGAAATGTCCTTGAGCCGATTCATAGACTTTTTGGATACTCTAGAAATCCCCGTTCTTAGTTATGACGGTGAGGAGCTAAGTGATGAATTCAAGACAGTTAAGGAGCTAACTGAGAAAGATGAAGGGTAAGATTGTTATCGCAGATGCTTCTACTTTAATTGGCTTATTGAGGATAGGACAGCTTCTCCTTTTGAAAAAACTTTTTGAGGAAATCATTATTCCTAGAGGTGTTTATGATGAGATAGTTGTAGAACGAAAGGAAGGCTCCGATATATTTAAGAAATCTACCCACCTCATTGTTAAAGATGTAGAAGACAGGGTAAGTACAGATTTTCTTATGTCATCTTTTGGAAGGGGAGAAGCGGAAGTTCTTGCTTTGGCTAAAGAGAAGAAGGCAGATTTGATTCTTCTTGATGAAAAAAGAGCCAGGAAAACAGCAAGAAGAGCTGGATTTAAAGTTATGGGAGTATTAGGAATTTTGGTTATATCCAAGAATAAAGGATTTATTTTTTCAGTGAAACCATTTATTGAGGAACTTAATAAGCAGGGATTTCGATTAAGTGAGAAGGTAATAAAAAGAACATTGAAAGAAGCAAGGGAATAGAAAAATAGAAGGGGAAAGAAAATGCGAATTCCTCTACTAGATTTAAAGCCTCAATATGAGCAAATTAAAAAAGAAGTTGAGGAAGCAGTAAAAGAAGTTCTTCATAGTGGCTATTATATTCTGGGGTCCAATGTGAAAGCTTTAGAGGAAGAGATGGCCCGATATTGCGGCACAAAATACGCCGTAGGAGTTGCCTCAGGGACAGACGCCTTAAGGCTTTCTTTAGTCAGTTTAGGAATAGGCAAGGGGGATGAGGTTATAACTACCCCCTTTACTTTTGTTGCTACTACTGAGGTAATTGTTCAGGTGGGAGCTAAGCCTGTATTCGTGGATATAGAGGAGGAAACCTTCAATATTGACCCAGCAAAAATTGAGGAAGCTATAACAGAAAGAACCAGAGCTATAATTCCTGTCCATCTTTATGGGCAGACTGTAGAGATAGAACCTATTATGAGGATAGCCAAGAAGTATAACCTAAAGGTAATTGAAGATGCTGCCCAGGCTATAGGAGCAGAATATAGTTTTAAAAAAGTGGGCTCAATTGGGAATGTGGGCTGCCTTAGTTTTTTCCCCACCAAGAACTTAGGTGGCTGTGGTGACGGAGGAATGGTTCTCACCAATGATGAAAAGATAGCAGAGAAGATAAAGAGCCTCAGGACTCATGGGGTAAAATATGATTATTTTTATTCTGTATTTGGATACAACAGTAGACTGGATGAGCTGCAAGCGGCAATTTTGAGGGTGAAATTAAAATACCTGGATAAGTGGATAGAGATGCGTCGCCAGAAAGCTTCTCTTTATAATGAGCTGTTTTCTTCCTCACCCTCCGGACCTTCTAAGGGGGTAAAAATTCCTCAAGAAGCTCCCTATGCCCGGCACAGTTATTGCGTCTATACCATCTGCACCCCTGAAAGAGAGAGGCTAAAAGAATATCTGGAGGCAAAGGGAATTAAAACAAAAGTTTACTATCCCCTTCCCTTGCACCTTCAGAGGGTGCATAAAGATTTAGGTTACAGAAAAGGAGATTTTCCTCTAGCAGAAAAAGCATCCAGAGAAGTACTCTCTCTACCTATTTATCCAGAGTTAGAAAGAGATAAAATAGAGCTGGTGGTGAAGGAGATTAGCAATTTCTTTCTTTCAGCAAAAAGAGGAAATGCCCATGCTAAATAAGAAACTACTTGAAATTCTGGCTTGTCCTGTCTGTAAAAGCGAAGTCAAGCTCAAGGGCGATAAGATCATTTGTCATAAATGTAAAAAGTATTACCCTGTTAGAGATGGTATTCCAGTGATGCTGGTGGATGAAGCCAGAGACTTAGAGGAGAGAGAAAAATAAAATGAAAGCTTTAATTTTAAGCGGCGGAGAAGGAACGCGTCTTCGTCCTATTACTCATACTGCAGCCAAGCAGCTCATTCCCATAGCTAATAAACCTATTCTTTTTTACGGAATCGAGGCCATAAGAGAAGCGGGAATCACTGATGTAGGAATTGTAGTGGGAGATACTTATGAGGAAATAAAAAAGGCAGTAGGAGAAGGAAAGAAATGGGGGAGTAAAATTACCTATATTAAGCAAGAAGCTCCTTTAGGACTAGCCCATGCGGTGAAGATATCACAAGATTTTTTAGCCAATGAATCCTTTGTTATGTATCTGGGTGATAATATAATAAAGCAAGGGATTAAGTCCTTAGTGGATGAATTTAGAAAAAAAAGAGCTAATTCTCAGATTCTTCTTGCCCATGTGGAAAATCCTGGGCAGTTCGGGGTAGCTGAGCTTGAAAGAGGTAAGGTGGTAAGGTTGGTGGAAAAGCCCAAGGAACCTAAGACCGACTTAGCCTTAGTAGGGGTATACATGTTTGATTATCATATCCTCGAGGCGGTGAATAATATCAAGCCCTCCTGGAGGGGTGAATTAGAGATAACAGATGCTATTCAATATTTAATTGATAAAAACTTTCTTGTTCATTCTCACATTATCAACGGCTGGTGGAAGGATACAGGTAAGCCAGAGGATTTGTTGGAAGCCAATAGAATAATGCTGGATGACCTTGAGGCCAGGATAAGGGGAGAAATAGATAAGAGTTCAAAGCTCTCGGGCAAGGTAAGGATAGAAGAAGGAGCCCAGATAATTAACAGCGTCATCAGAGGACCGGCGACGGTAGCCAGAGGATGCAGGATAATTCACTCCTATATTGGCCCTTTTACCTCTATTTATTATAATGTCTTAATTGAGGATAGCGAGATAGAACACAGCATCGTTATGGAGGAGTGCAAAATCAGCGGCTTAAAAGCCCGCATAGAAGATAGCCTTATTGGAAAGAATGTAGTAATTATTAAGTCTACTTCCAAACCCAAAGCCTATCGCTTTATGCTGGGAGATAGCAGCCAGGTGGGTACTATTTAGTGAATGGTGAAGGAAGGCGCCTGAATACAGAACGGTATGGAGTGATGATATTAGATAAATCCTTATAAAGTGATATTTCTTATTACCGGAATTATTAAAAAGGGATAGTTAATGGATAGTTTCCTTAATAAAGTGAAAAAAGCTGCAGAGAAGAAAATTATTTATACTGAACATGCTCTTGATGAGATGAATGCTGAAGAAGAACTTATTTCTAAAGATGAGGTTAGACAGGTAATATTTGAGGGTGAGATTGTTGAAGATTACCCTGAGGATAAACGTGGGCATAGCTGTTTGATGTTTGCTCATACTTTGGTAGAAAGACCTGTTCATGTTATCTGTTCTCCAAAAGAGGAATATTTAGGAATCATTACTACATATGTTCCAACTTTAGATAAATGGGAGAATGATTTTAAAACCAGAAGGAGGCTAAGATGAAGTGTCTTTATTGTGATGGCGAAATGGAAAAAACTAAATCAAGTTATACAATCAACCGAAAAGACTATCATCTTTTCCTCGAAGAAGTTCCTGCTTATGTTTGCACTAAGTGTAAAGAAAAACTTTTTGAGGAAACAGAGGTTGAGGCAATTCAGAAACTTATCAGACATCTTGAGTCCGATGTTCGCCAACTTCAGAGGGTTTGATAGCAAGTTTTACAGGAACATGGAGTAGTGTTTTATGTGGTTTTAGACTTTGGACATAGGACATCGGACCTAGGACTTCGGACTCAGGACATCAGAATGGGGTGAAGACTAGGGCAAGGGGGTTTTTCGAGCAACGAGCAACGAATTAGGGGGGAGCAGTAATTGAAACTACTAATTACCGGAGGAGCCGGTTTTATCGGGAGTAATTTTATAAGATATATTCTTGATAAATATTCTCATTATAAGATTATAGTCCTGGATAAACTTACCTATGCTGGCAATCTAGATAACCTCAAAGAATTTTTACATCCAGAGAACCTATATCTGGAAGAGGATTATAAAAGTGAATATTCCCACCGGAAAGTTAATAGTTTAAACCTGTCATCCTTAGATCTTACCCCTAACCTCGCCGCTAATTCCTTTCTTTTCATTCAGGGTGATATTTGCAATGGGGGCCTTGTAGAAAAATTAGTTTCTAAAGTAGATGCAGTAGTCAACTTTGCGGCTGCGACCCATGTTGACCGTTCCATAATGGAAGCAGGTAGTTTTGTTAGGACCGATGTCTATGGAACTTATACCCTTTTAGAAGCAGTAAAAAAGTTTAATCTCTCACGCTTCATTCATATCTCAACCGATGAAGTATACGGCAGTATAGAAAAAGGCTCATTTAAAGAGACAGACCCCTTAAAGCCGAATAGTCCCTATGCGGCTAGTAAGGCTGGGGCTGACTTATTAGTACGTTCATACTACGTCACCCATAAAATCCCAGCCATAATAACACGCAGCAGCAATAATTTTGGCCCTTACCAGCACCCAGAAAAACTAATTCCTCTATTTATTACTAATGCCATTGAGAATAGATACCTTCCTCTGTATGGGGATGGTATGAATGTCAGGGATTGGCTGTATGTGATTGATAATTGCTGCGCCATTGACCTTATCCTTCATAAGGCCAAGCCAGGCCAGATTTATAATATTGGGGCGGATAATGAGTGGGCCAATATCAAGACAACAAAGATGATTTTGAAGCTATTAGGCAGGCCAGAGGCCTTGATTGAATTAGTT
>DAOWIY010000096.1 GCA_030640665.1 Clostridia bacterium | reverse complement strand
GAAGACCATTCGATGCCACGGCCAGGACAGAGTCTCCTTCTTCAATTTTCGAGCCATCAATGATCTTGGACTTCTCCACTACCCCCACAATGTTGGCTGTAAGGATATAGATTCCCGCTTCTAGGACTCCAGGTTGCTCTGAAGTCTCTCCACCTATGAGCACGCAATCCTGCTTTCTGCAAGCCTGAGATATTGATTCTACGAGCTCGGTTACAACTTTCTTTTCTAACTTTCCGCAGATAATTGCATCCTGAACCGAAAGGGGTTTTGCCCCCATGGTAATAATGTCGTTGATGAGATGATTAATCATATCGTAACAAATAGATGAAACCCGATTGTACTGGAAGGCTAGCTTCTGCTTGGAGCCAGGCTCTTCGGTTTTCAGCACTAAAACCGGGTGTTCATATTCGGGAAATGTTCCATCAAAAAGTGAGGCAAAAGCACCAATTTTATTGAGAACCCGTTTGTCGGCTGTCTCTAAGCTTTTAGCCATAACTTTCTTTACAGCATCAGCTGCATCGATATCCACACCCGCTTTTTTGTAAGAAAGCTGCTCTTTCATTTTCTATGCCTTTCTATGTTTTTTACTCACATATACTAATTTTCTCTCCTACCTTTGCTCCTAAATCCCTGGCTGCAGAATCTTTATTTTTATCAATTTCCAGATACCCAGAACTCCCCTTTAATACAATAAATTCATTCGACTTTACCTCGGCAAATGTTCTAGCAAATTTTGCCCTGATTTTCCTATCCTTGTAAAAAATGGTTATTTTCTTACCCAAAGGGAAGGCTTTTTTAACAGTAGTAATAATGTTACCAAACTCATCAATATAAATTATTGAATTTTCTTTAAGTTTTAATTCTTTAAGTTTCTTAATCTGGTGGCCAAAATTCTCTATTTTTTTCCCCAGGGAGATATAGGCAGCTATAGGAGCAAAGATATCTCTACCCTGAAAAGTATAGCTAGCCTTCTTAAATTTAGAGGTATCTATCTGGATAATTTTCTTGATTTTTTGGTCTCTTATAGCTAAAGAAAAAAGACCATTGTCTGGGCCAATGAAGTAAAATTTTTCTGTTTCAATAATTAAACCTGCCCTTGATGTTCCCACTCCCGGGTCAATGACACCGATGTGGATACTGCCAGCAGGAAAGTGGGAGCAAACCTCTCCTAATAAGAAAGCTCCTTCGGCAATGTTATAGCTTTTCACATTATGTGTGATGTCAATAATCTTAGCCTCTTTATTTATAGATAGAATCACCCCCTTCATCTGTCCTGCATAAAGATCAGGACCAAAGTCAGTAGTTAGAGTAATGATTGGCATAGCTATTAATTATGTTTTGTTTTTTAGCCAAGGAATCTAAATCCTAACCCTACTCCAGGAACAAGTGAGACTAAACCAGAGATTACTATAGATACGACTATATCTACTATGATTACCACTACTGTATAGCCCAGAGCTTTCTCTTTAGGACATCCCATCATAATGGGAATTGCTAGATAAAGAAGATAAAGTCCGTAAAGCCCGGCTATTATTGCCAGTACACTTAGGGCAGGAACAATATAAAGAATTCCTACTACCAAGCTAGGAGTAGCACAGTAAACAGCTACTTTCAGAGCTTGAATCTCATTTTTTACCCCGGAAAAGCTAGAGGCCAGAGCATTTATTATCAACCCCAGAATATAAATTCCTATCAGAGTCAGTACATATTGAACCACAGCCATTGAAAGAGAATTAACCAGAGGAAGACGAAATGTACCCACAAAAGAAATTCGCGTCCCCACAGCACTCATTCCAATAATTGAAGCTACAGCAGGAATAATCGCCAATATAACCAAGTAACCAAAAATGAGATCTCGAGAAGTGGTAGCTTCATCCTTTATTACCTCGAAAGTTTTCCCAGGTCTTAAGAGAACCTCCTTTGCCCTTTGAGCAACTTTTCTAATGATATCCATACTCTTCTCCATCATTTTCCTCCCTTTAAGTTTTTTCATTCCCGAACTCAAACCACCAAAATCTACCTTCAACTATACCAAAAAAGACAAGATAGACAAGTAGCGGGTATAGAAATTGACAGGCTGAGACTAGGCTGATAAAATAGTGAATAGTAAATAATATAGGAAAAAGAGCTACAAAGATGAAAAAGCTATTTGTTGCTGCTACTCGCCAAAATGATGGTAAATCTACTCTCTGTTTGGGTTTACTTCAAGCTTTACGGAAAACCTTTCCTGAGATTGGTTTTATGAAACCAGTAGGCCAACACTATATAAAGAGGGAAGGTTACGAGATAGACGAAGATGTATCCTTAATGAAAGATGTCTGCAGGGTAAAGGACAACCTGGCAGATATGAACCCTATTGTTGTGAAAAAGGGATTTACTGAAGAATATATTCAAAGAGGAGATAAAGAAGAACTTATTCAAAAGATTCAAGGTGCTTTTGAGAGAATATCTGAAAACAAAGAATTGATGCTTATTGAAGGAACAGGACACGCAGGGGTAGGAGCAGTGATTGATCTCTCTAATGCTTCGGTGGCAAAACTATTAGGAGCAAAAGTTCTCCTTGTATCAATCGGCGGAATAGGTAGACCCATTGATGAAATTATGATAAATAAAGCTCTTTTCGACAAGGAAGGGGTAGAAGTATTGGGAGTAGTGATAAATAAAGTCCTTCCAGATAAATATGAGAAGATAAAAAAAATAACTGAAAGAGGATTAGAAAAAAAGGGAATCAGGTTATTTGGAGTAATACCTTTCAGGAAGTCTTTAACTTATCCTACTATGGAACAGATCCAGGGAGCTAGTGGAGCTAAGATTCTCTACGGAGAAGAATACTTAAATAAGAAAGTAGACAACATCCTTGTAGCAGCTATGGAGCCCTACCATGCTCTTGAATATATTCTTCCTCATAGTCTGATAATTGTCCCTGGAGACAGAGAAGATATTATCCTTGCTGTTATTGCTGGAAGTAAATTAGAGATAGAGGATGGCTTTGAAATTTCCGGAATGGTTCTTAGCGGTGGTTTAAAACCTCACCAAAGAATTCTTAAGCTGATGAAGAATTGTAATTTTCCTATACTTATCTCTGATGGGGATACCTACACCACCACTAAAAGAATACATGGACGAAGAGTCAAAATTCGCTCCAGCGATGAGGATAAAATAAAGGACGCCGAAGAGCTGATAAGCCAATATGTGAATCTAAAAGAGCTCATACGGCAAATCTAATCCAGTTTATGTCTAACCAAAGAGAGCTTGTTTTTGCAGAAGTTAATGACATTTCTCCCTCCCAGCTATTTGCAGTCGTCGCCAATAAACCATATAGCTTTTTTTTAGATAGCGCAGAGGGTAAATATAAAAATAGGCTGGGTCGGTACTCTTTTCTAGGATGGGATCCTTTTCTCATATTAAGAACCAAAGCAAATCAGATTCAGCTAATCCGAGGAACAAAAGTTGAGCAAAGAAAAGGTGATCCCTTTCTTGCCTTAAGAGAGATTTTGAATTGGTATCAAATAAGAGATATTCCTCAAGATCTACCACCCTTTCTGGGCGGAGGAGTAGGTTATCTGGGCTATGATCTTTGCCACTTTGTAGAAAAGGTTCCCTCTACAGCCAAAGATGACCTCGGACTTCTCGATGTTTATATCGCCTTCTACGACTCAGTATTTATAATAGACCATCTGTATAATAAGATATTTCTCTCCGCAATATCTTTTACCAAAAAGAGAAAGAGTAAAGAGATATTTGAGGAGCGCCTGGAGGAAGCTCAAAGATTCAAAGAAAAAGGGGACAGGCTACTTTTTTCTACTAGGTCATTCTTGGCTAAAAAAAGTAGCCTGTCCCCTTTTTCTCTAGACTCAAACTTCACTAAAAGTCAATATCTACAAGCTATCCAAAGAGCCAAAAAATATATCAGAGAGGGTGATATTTATCAGGTAAATTTGTCCCAGAGATTTCACGGCAAGCTCACTATGGCTCCCGAGATGCTCTACCAGAGTCTTCGAGGAGTAAATCCTGCTCCCTTTGCTGGCTATCTAAACTTTGGCCAAATTAAAGTTCTTAGTTCTTCTCCAGAGAGATTCTTAAAAGTTAAGGGAAGAGAAGTTCAAACCAGACCTATAAAAGGAACCAGGCCGCGAGGAGATACTGAAAAAAAGGACAAAAAACTGGCCGAGGAACTCCTCTCCAGTATAAAAGATAGAGCTGAATTAATAATGATTGTTGACCTTGAACGCAATGACCTGGGCAGAATATGTGAATTTGGATCTGTAAAAGTACCCGAGTTGATAACTCTAGAGACCTTTCCCACTGTTTTTCATACAGTCTCCACCATAGAAGGCCAGCTGAGACAAGGAAAAGATAGAATAGACCTCCTCAAAGCCACCTTCCCCGGAGGGTCTATCACTGGGGCACCTAAGATACGCTCTATGGAGATTATCGATGAATTAGAACCCACCACCAGAGGAATCTATACCGGTGCTCTGGGATATTTTGGCTTTAATGATACAATGGACATTAACATAGTAATACGCACTCTCCTCGTGAAAAACGAGGATTTTTACTTCCAGGTAGGGGGTGGAATTGTAGCAGACTCGGACCCAGAAAATGAATTCCAGGAAACTCTAGACAAAGCAAAAGCACTTATTTTAGCCTGCAGCAGATAAATGGAAAGAAAAATATATATCAACGGAAAATTCTTTAAACAAAGCCAAGCCCTTATTTCAGTTAATGAAGGCGGCTTTTTATTCGGTGAAGGGATATTTGAGACTATGCGAGCCTATTCTGGAAGTGTATTCAGGCTTACCGAGCACCTGGAAAGAATCCTTGGCTCCTGCCGTTTTTTAAAACTCCCCTTCAAAGAGAATGCTCAATCTCTTACAGAAAAGATAAATCAGACACTGCAGATTAATAATCTTTCCAATGCCTATTTAAAATTAATTATCTCCAGTGGCAATAAAAGTAGCCTTACTAGTACCACTTCTTCTCCCACCCTAATCATTATAGCCCGAGAATTTGAATCTTACCCCCAACGTATTTATAAAGAAGGATTTAAAGCTATAACATCAAAAATACGCCGCAATCCTTATTCGCCTCTTGCCCAGCATAAAAGCCTAAATTTTTTAGAAAATGTCCTGGGCAAAAGAGAAGCCGAAGAGAGAGGAAAAAAGGAAGCTATCTTTATTGACCCTCAAGGAAACCTTACAGAAGGAGCTACAACTAATATCTTTTTGGTAAAACAAGGCTCAGTTATTAGCCCTGCCCTAAATTCTATGATTTTACCCGGCATTACTAGAGAAGTGGTTCTGGAAATCTCCTCAAACCTGGGTATACCTATAGAAGAAAGAAGAGTGGAGCTTAAAGAGCTATACGAAGCAGAAGAGGCTTTTTTAACTAATTCCCTCGTAGAAATTATGCCCCTCGTTCAAGTAGATTCTCATATTATAGTGAAAGGGGTCCCTGGACCTCTTACCCAAAAATTAAAAAAAGAATACCAGAAGAAGGTTTACCTGGAACTCGGTTTTTCCTCTCATCCTATCCTTTGACAGAGCCAGCCAACAATCCTCTTAAAAAGTACCTCCCCAGAAGAATATAGATCAATACAGGAGGTAATGCAGCAAGGAGGGCTCCGGCCATCTGGGCATTCCATTCGACTATCTGACTGCCAGCCAGGTTAACCAGGGCTACAGTTATGGGTTGTTTTGCTGGACTACTGGTAATAACTATTGCAAAGAGGAACTCATTCCAAATATTAGTAAACTGCCAGATTATTACCACTACAAAGCCGGGTAGAGAAATAGGAAAGAGAACACGCCAGTAAGTCCCTAGAATTCCAGCGCCATCTATACTGGCTGCTTCCACTACTTCAGTAGGAACTTCAGTATAGTAGGTACGGAAAATCAAAGTGGTAATGGGTAGTCCATAAACAGTATGGGTAAGAATAAGCCCGGGGATGGAATTGTAGAGTTTGATGCTCATCAGAAACCTTACCAATGGAGGAAGGATACTCTGGTATGGTATAAACATACCAAAAAGAATAATGGGGAAAATAATATCTGAGCCTTTAAATTTCCATTTGGAAAAAATGTAACCATTCAAAGAGCCGAGTATGGCTGAGAAGGCAGTTGCTGGAATAACCAGATAAAAACTGTTTAAAAGATTGGGAAGTAGTTTTTCCAGAGCCTTAGCAAAACCTTCTCCTGAAATTATGGTGGGTAAATTCCACATCCTGGAGGCACTTACTTCACTAAAACTCTTGAGAGCTGTAGCGAATAGCACATAGAGCGGCAAGAGAAAAAAGAGAGCAAAAACCACCATCACTATATAAAGGGTAATCTTATTAGCACGTGGGCTAGTATTCACTTTTTAGCCTCCCTCTTCATACTGGAAATAAGATAAGGAATAATTATAAAACTGACCATAATAAGCATTATTATAGCAATTGCTGCACCCCTAGCGTAACGGAGCCTTTCGAACGTAGTCTCAAACATGTAAAGGGCAGGGACATCAACTGCAAGGTTAGGTCCGCTGCCGGTCATAGAAAAGACAAGGTCAAATATCTTCAGGGATATATGCCCTAGTATTATCATAGCACTTAAAATTATAGGGCGAAGCAAAGGAAATTTAACCCCCCAGAATACTTGCCAACCGCTGGCACCGTCCACCTGGGCAGCTTCAATTAACTGAGAAGGGATGCCCCGTAATCCCGCCAGGCACATAGCCATAGTGTAACCAGAAAGCTGCCACGTAGCAGCAATTACTACAGGAATCAAGGCTAGATTAAAGGGTCCTATGTGCTCTATACTGACAAACCACCGCCATCGCAGTGCATCCAGCCCCAACTTGCTAAATAATAAATTTATCCCTTGAGGATAAGCTGAAATGCCGGGAGCAAATATCCAGCGCCATGCTGTTCCCGTAACCACGAAGGCGACAGCCATAGGAAAAAGATAAATGTTTTGAAATATAATTGAGCCTTTTAAACCACGGTCAAGAAGCAAAGCCAGAATAATCCCCAGTGTCACACATCCAAGCAAGAACAAAATTGTGAAAAAAAGAGTGTTCCAAAGATCACTGGGAAAGCGTGGATCTTGAAAAAGAAGCTTTATGTAATTAGATAAACCTACAAACTTAAATTTTCCTTTAAGCAATTTAGCAAAAGTATTCCAGTCAGAAAAAGATAATTTTATTGTCCAACCTATGAAACCATAGACAAATATCCCTATGGCTAAAACTGTCGGAGATACAAGACCTATAGAAATTAACTTTTCTTTAGTTCTTTCCTTAATCATAACAAAGCTCCAAGTCTATTCTATTCCTATTTTTTATTTTGTTAATAGTAACATAGGTCACTATTAACAAAAAAACCGGGCCTGAGGCAAAAACCACAGGTCCGGTTTTATTTATCCATCTAGCCTAAAGACCGTATTATCTATCCTATAGACCGGCATCGATGGCAGCCCGATTAAGAGACCCTTGAGCACCTGCGACATCCGGCTTAGTCACAAAAATGTTAATGATGTCGCCGATATCCCCTGCCAGAGCTTCCAAAACACCCCCATGAGCAAGACTAGGAACAAGCTCACTAGTAGCAAAATCATTCATAGACCATATCAGATAGACATCATAGAGACTCTTATCAGCACCGGAACGTGAAGGAACAGAACCTTTAACCGGGTTGAAAATATCCTGTGCTTCAATTGAGGCAATAGTCTTTACCCAGGCTCTAGCAGCCTCTTTGTTAGCTGCATCTTTAGGCACGCCAAAAGCATCAATACACAATATGAAGCTACCCCGTGTACCAGGTGCACTGGCCCAGACAAAATCTACTCCAGGCTCCCACCCTTTAGCCTTGAAATAGCCTTCTGCCCAGTCACCCATTATGTTGAAAACGGCTTTCCCATCAACTAACATCTGGGCAGCCGCATCCCAGCTAAGGGCAGCATGGTCTACATTGGCATAACCGACTAAAGTCTTCATTCTTTCTAGAGCTAGTGTAACCCCGGGATCAGTGAAGGGGACACTACCATCCCAGAGTCCCCTATATCCGTCGGGACCTAATGCTCCTAGTAGGACGCTCCCGAAAAGATGGTTGACAGTCCATGCTTCACCAAGAGCCAATGGAACATACCCTGCTGCTTTTGCCTTCTCACAGGCAGCCACAAATACATCGAAGTCTGAAAGAGTAGGGATTGCAATTCCAAGCTCGTCAACAATTTCTTTATTTACCCAGAGTGTATTAGGTCTATGAACATTTATAGGAACACAATAGACTTCGCCCTCGTAGCCGCACAGATCCAAAACTGCCTTGGGAAACACAGCCGGATCAAGAAGATCAGTGATGGGTTCCAGAACGCCTGCTAGGATATGACCCCGCACTTCCATCCCGGCATGTACCTGGAAAGAGTCAGGAGGATTCCCAGCCAATATTCTGGTCTGTAAAACACCTTTAGCTACAGTACCGGCTCCACCAGCAACGGAAGCACCGATGAGCTCAACCTCTGGATAGAGGGACTCGAAAAGCGCTGCAATCGCATCTAGAGCTTCACCCTCACCTCCAGCTGTCCACCAATGCACGATTTCTAGTTTTCCTGTAACCGCACCCACTGCAGCAGGCACGCCCAAAACAGCAAGACCAACGGCTATGCATAACAAAATTGTGGTAATTCTCTTCATTTATTTTTACCTCTCTTTCCTTTTTCTTATCTCACTGACTAAAACTCTTATTTACTCTCTTTTTTCTTACACCTCACCTCCTTTCAATTTGAGACTCTATCTCACAATCTCCCCTCTATGCTTGAAAATAACCATTTAAACCAGTATGTGGAATTAGGAGGCTTATACGAGATTACATTAAAAGCTTTACCCTTCCCGAGAAAAGAGGAGAGATTGTGAAGATAAGCAAGCTCCCAATCCATCAAATCGCTTTTACTATAGAACATTAGAGCATTTTTTTTGCCAATTTCACTTAGAATAAAAACAAAAGAGGCACTTAGATCTCTCTAAGTGCCTCTAATAAAAGTATCTGCCTATCTTAAAAAATTAAAATAATACTCTTATCTAAATATTTCTCTCTTTTCCTCCTGATTCTTTTGGTTCTTTTCATCCGATCTATTTCCCTGATCATCAGTCAATAGGTTTTGTAACTGTCTTGGTACCAAGGAAATAAATATGTGGTTCATTTGGATCATCCTTCTGGTTGAAATGAACTAAAAGAAATGCCTCGCTATACTCGGCAAAGGGTTTAAGGGTAGTAGCGGTGCGATTTATAATACAATGTCAGATGAATCCGACCGCTACCCCCTCACCTCAATCCTCTCCCCTCAGGGGAGAGGATTTACGTTCTCTCTCGAGACCAAACTTTTTTAATCGATAACGCAATGTATTGCGGCTAATATCCAGAAGCTTTGCAGCTCTACTCTGATTTCCCCTGGTTATCTTTAATGCCTCCCTGATCAAACTTTTTTCCACCTTCTCCAGAGCAATACCCTCTGGTGGAAGGTGAATCTCCAACTTATCGGGTTCTTCTTCCAGATGTAAAGGTAGGCTTTGAGGCAGGAGAGTATCTTCAGAGCTAAGAATGACTGCACGCTCTATAACATTCTCTACCTCTCTTGCATTACCCGGCCAACTGTAGTTCATCAATACATCCATAGCCTCTGGAGAAACCCCTTTTATATTCTTACCTGACTCTCGATTAAACTTTTGAAGAAAATAGTTTACTAAAAGTGGGACATCCTCTTTATGTTCACGCAAGGGGGGTATCTTGATAGAGACCACATTTAAGCGATAGTACAAGTCTTCCCTGAGTGAACCGTCCTCCAGTGCTTTCTTTACATCACGATTAGTGGCTGCTATAACCCTCACATCTATCTTAATAGTTTTTACCCCGCCTACCCGCTCAAATTCTTTTTCCTGTAGTACTCTTAATAATTTGACTTGCAGCATCGGACTCAGCTCAATAATCTCATCCAAGAAAATAGTACCCCCATTAGCTAGTTCAAACTTGCCTGGTTTATTGGCTACCGCATCGGTGAAAGCACCTTTAACATGCCCAAATAATTCACTCTCCAAAAGACCTTCTGGGAAAGCAGCACAGTTTACATGAATAAAGGGTTTCTCTTTTCTGGAGCTATTAAAATGAAGAGCCCGTGCCACCAGCGTTTTCCCAGTACCGGTTTCTCCCTGGATAAGAACAGTAGCCTTGGTATTGGCCACCTCTCTTAGCATCTTGTATACTTCTTGCATCTGGGAACTTTTGCCTATAATATTATCTAACTTGTATTTTTCTTCTAATTCTCCTCGCAGATATCTATTTTCCCTGACTAAACTTTTCATCTTGAGAGCATTAGCTATAATTATTTTCATTTCATCTTTTTCAAATGGTTTCAATAAATAATCATGAGCTCCTTCTTTCATTGCTTTTACTGCCGTTTCCACTGTTCCGTAAGCAGTAACCATAATCACCGGTATTTCTTCATCACTTTCTGTGATTCTCTTTAGTAGATCTATGCCACTTAAACCGGGCATCTTCATATCTGTAAGTACCAAATCGAAATTTTCTTTTTCTGCTTTCTGGAGAGCCTCTCTTCCATCCTTGGCCGTAACAGCCTCATATCCTTCTTTTTGTAATATTATCTGGAGTACGCGGCGCATCTTTGCCTCATCATCCACTACTAATATTTTACCCTTTGGCATGGAGATCACCTCCATTTTTGTAACTAAGCGGTTAACGGCAGAAAAATTTTAAAGGCAGTCCCTTTTCCTACCTCACTTTCCACTTCAATAAATCCCTTATGATTTTCTATAATTTTATGCACTATAGCTAATCCTAAGCCGCTTCCTTCTTCCTTAGTAGTGAAAAAGGGATTGAAAATTTTATCTCGAATTGCAGCAGGAATACCTTCTCCAGTATCAGTAATCTGAATCTGAACAAGAGAGGCTGAATATCTCTCTCCAACCTCTTCTGCACGCCTAGCAGCAATCCTTAGCTCTCCTCCATCAGACATTGCCTGCAGGCCATTTAGAGCTATGTTTAATAACGCTTGAACGATTTGCTCAGGATCGGCCATCACCAGAGGCAGATTCTTGTTAG
>DAOWIY010000024.1 GCA_030640665.1 Clostridia bacterium | reverse complement strand
CCCGCATTTAACGAAAAGGGTGAGGTTATTGGTATTGCAACCTTTGTATCAATAGATTTAACAACAGGACAACAAATTGCTGGATTTAACTTTTTGATACCAATCGATTTAGCTAAGGAGTTTATGAATGAGATGAATATAATTAACACCCGAGGATCTGTAGATGAGCACTTTGAGGAGGGAATGAAGTTCTTCTGGAATGAACAATACGATGAAGCTATAAGAGAGTTAGAAATTGTAACAAGATTATATCCTGGTCATCCATCTGCTCAAAAATATACCACTAAGGCTCAAGAAAGATTATAAATATACCGGCAAAGGAGGTGCCTAAGTTTATGCCGGGAAAGGGTTTTGAGGGAGAAGGTAGAGGGTAATGTCAAATTTTTTATTTTAAAAATTATATTTCACCTAAATATTTCATTTTTTGATACAGTTTCAGATAATCCTGTAGCCCTTTGGTGGTTCTAAAACCATATCTAAGATCTTCCCATGATCTGACGAGTTTAATGGAGTTCTCTGTATTGCCAGATCTTGAGATATTAGGCTCTTTGAGATAGGTAAACATATATTCACACATAGGGACAGTTATGAATAGCTTAATGATCTTTTTAAAAAAAGGAGCTAAAAGGTAGGGTTATAGTAAGGCTTCCCCAAAAATACCTTCCCAGCAGGGGAACAATTTTGTACAAAGTGGACAATATTGTCCACTCTCCTGAGGCTTCAAACCCAGACAAAGACTAAACTTTAGCCAATTAAAAAAAGTTTTTTATAGAAAAAAGAGGATGGACAATAATGTCCACTCTTCCTTTGGCTTTTCAGAAGCTGAAATTCAAGCATCTTCAACATAAATTTTTTCTTCAAAACGTACAAAATTGGCCAAAAACGGTAAAAAATTTTTAGGAAGGTTAAAAATGTTCACTCTTAAAAAATCTCTAAATCCTTACTGGGAGAGCAATCTAAGTAAGTGCCGCTCTAAAATGGACAAAGTTGGCAGAAAAGTTGATTGCAATATTACAATATAATGTCGTAAAACGATATGTTGGTATTAACGATATACTAATATTTAGGATTAAGTAAGGAGCTAACCCTTATTAAATGCTAATTTGAGGGAGAAGGTAGAGGGTGAAAATAGCAAGGTGTAAAATACAAAATACCGTGTATACTTACTTTTTGTGACTTCTCTGATATAATATTGGATAAAGTATATGTAAAGAGGGTACTATTTTAGAAACGTGCTCGAAAGTTGGCCAAATTTGTAGCAGTTTTTTTACTTTTTGTTAGATGCTAATTTAAGCGAAAAATTTTTGTTTTAAAAAGAAAAAGAGAAATGAGCAAAAGGCTGGGAGGATGCTGGCTAAAGTTTACTCTAGTGCTCTTACGGGAGTCGATGCCTATCTAGTAGAAGTAGAGATTGACCTGGCTAGAGGACTTCCTAAGTTTAATATTGTTGGCCTTCCTGATGCAGCAGTAAGAGAAGCAAAGGAGAGAGTGAGCTCTGCTATTAAAAATTCAGCCTTTGAATTTCCCACCAAGAAAATCACTGTAAATCTCGCTCCAGCCGATATTAAAAAAGAAGGTTCTTCCCTTGATTTATCCATAGCTATAGGTATTTTAAAAGCTAGCGGTATCCTAAAGAAAGATGAATTTCGTAACTACAGCATCTTAGGAGAGCTGGCTTTAGATGGGTCTGTGCGTAGAGTTAATGGTGCTCTTCCCATAGCTTTAGATTTAAAGAAAAGAGGAGTAAAGGGTCTTATTATCCCTGAAGAGAATGCCCGTGAGGCCTCGGTAGTGGATGACATTAATGTTTTTCCTATTAGGAGTCTTATCCAGACAGTCCAGTTTCTTAACGGTGAGGTCTCCATCCCAGTTTATAAGTGTAATTTGAAGGAAGTACTCAGGCAAAATTCCATTTATGATATGGACTTCTCTGAGGTGAAAGGTCAAGAACATGTTAAAAGGGCTCTAGAAATTGCCGCTGCCGGCTCCCATAATATTCTGATGATTGGCCCTCCCGGAGTAGGAAAGACCATGTTGGCTCGTCGGATTCCTACTATCCTGCCTGATCTTAGCCTGAATGAAGCTATTGAAACTACCAAGCTTCACAGTGTAACAGGACTTCTCTCGGCTCATCAGGCTCTTATTGGCACCCGCCCTTTTAGGTCTCCTCATCATACTATTTCTGAGGCTGGTCTTATTGGAGGGGGAAGAATTCCCCGGCCAGGCGAAGTATCCCTTTCTCACAATGGAGTCCTCTTTTTAGACGAGCTTTCTGAGTTCCCCCGAGGTGTATTAGAATCTTTACGACAGCCTCTAGAAGATGGGATGATAACTGTTTCCCGTGCTCTTACCTCTATAACTTATCCAGCTAGATTTATGTTGGTAGCAGCTATGAATCCCTGTCCTTGCGGATACTTTGGTGATCCCGGACGGGAATGCAGCTGTACTCCCTTAGAGATTCAGAAGCATCTAAATAAAATTTCCGGACCTCTTTTAGATAGAATTGATATACATATCCAAGTAGCGGGAGTAAGAAGGAAAGACCTTTTAGGAAAAGGAGTAGGTGAGCCGTCCGCTCAGATTAAAGAGAGAGTGGATAGAGCAAGAGCTATTCAGAGGGAGCGTTTTAAAAAAACTACCCTTTACTCTAATGCCCGGATGAACCCCAAGCATATTCGTAGATTCTGTAAGCCTGAGAAAGAAGCAGAAGAGCTCTTGCGCTCGGCCATCCCTGAACTTCGCCTTTCTGCTAGAGCCTACCATAAGGTTCTTAAAATCTCCCGCACCATAGCCGACTTAGAGGAAAAAGAGAAAATAAACTCTAGCCATATTTCTGAAGCTTTGCAGTATAGATACTTAGATAGGGAACTCTGGCGAAGATGAAGATAATAATAACAAGAAGCAAGAAGCAAAGAAACAGAGAAGCAAGAAAAAGGAAATAATAGCGAAGTCATCTCTAGATAAATGAAATATATAATAATCGGAATTTGTAGTTTTTTGATTGCCTACTTATTTGATTTTGTCTCCTTAAAAAAAATTCCTCTGGCAAAGTTAGCTATAGGAGGTGCTGCTGGGATCCTGGGAGGATATTCTACGATTATGGTTTATATGCAAAAAGAAAAATTTTTCCTCCCTTTATATTTATCTTACCTAGGCTGGTTTCTTTTGTTTGTCTCCGTGTTTCTCCTTTTTTATTCTCTTTTCTGGGAAATCCCCTTCAAAAAGACTTATACAATCAAGGGGGTAGGAGATAAATTAATAAAAACAGGCACTTACGCTTTGGTGCGCCACCCTGGAGTTATCTGGTACGCTCTTCTCCTCGTTGCTCTTCTTTTAATTTCCAGATCTAAACTTTTCTTAATCGCCGCCCCTATCTGGATTTTTATGGATATATTGTATGTCTTTATCCAGGAAAAATTTTATTTTATTAAAATGTTTCCCGGATATGAGGAGTATAAAAAAGAGACACCTATGTTAATTCCCACCAGAAAAAGTCTGGCTAGTTTTTTGGCCAGTTTTGGAAAAAGAGACAAAGGATGAGAAAGGAGAAAAAGCTTAAAGAATGTTCTGGAACATATTTAACATAATTCGACTGGGTGCCTTTATTTCTTACAGTCTCCTTTTATCTGTTGTTCTCTGGAGAGGTCCCAGGACTAGACCAGTTCAGGCTTTTATCCTCTATCTTATCTCTATGGTTATCTGGAGCCTGGGTTCATTTCTCATGCATGCTGAGCCTCTTTTTGGAACGGCTCTTTTCTGGAATAAGTTTATGGTGGCTGGAATAGCTGCAATGCCCATATTATTCTACTCTTTTATAAGAAGCTTTCTGGGAATAAAAAAACAGAAAAAATGGCTATATTTGGGAGCTTTGTTCTATATTTCTTTTCTTGCAGTCAATATAATGGGTTATGCTATGAAAGAAGCCTATTTCTCAGAGGGTGTTTTTTATTATAAAATGGGAATAGCTGGATACCTTATGGCTCCGGGTTGGTTCCTCTTTATAGGACTTGCCACGTTCAATTTAATACAAAGTCATAAGAAGGCAAGAGACAGCTTCTATCGAAATAGACTCAAGTACCTTCTCATAGGAATACTTGTTATGGCTACCGGCCTAACTACTAACTTTACAAAGCTGGGAAGACATCCTCTGGATATTTCACTAAATACAGTAAATGCTTTTCTCATTGCTTATGTTATTCTAAGATACAAACTTCTCGATATCAATATTATCATACGTAAGGGTTTTGTCTATTTTACCTTGACGGCCATTATTGCCGGTGTATATCTATTTACGGTCTTCATTTTAGAAAGGCTTCTGCGAGGAGTGGTAGGTATATCCCTTATTGCTGTCTTAATGGCCATTGGCATTGCTCTTATTTTCCAGCCCTTAAGAGACTTTCTGCAGCGATGGATTGATAGATTATTTTTCCGCGAAAAATTTGATTATTATCAAATCTTGAGAGAGTTTACCCAAAAAATGGTTACTATTCTTGACCTTGATAATTTAGCCAACTCCACGGTGAATACAATTAGTGAAACAATGCAGACTGATAAAGTGGCTATTTTGCTTGGCAACGAAGAGGAATTTTATTTGAAAACCTCTCTGGGTCTGGATAAGTCTCTTGTCCCTTCCTTTAAATTAAAAAAGGACAATCCACTGCTAGTCTATATGATTAAAAAGAGAGAAATTTTAACCAGGGATGATATAGATATTATTCCTCAGCTTAAAGGCCTTTGGGAAAGTAAAATAAGAGAGCTAGAAATGCTTGAAGCAGAACTATTTATTCCTTTGATAACCAAAGATAATCTAATAGGAATAATCATCCTGGGAAAAAAATTATCAGAGGATAACTATTCTGAGGAAGAGCATGCCTTGCTTTCTACTGTAGCTCAGGAGGCCGCTGTAGCTTTTGAGAATGCAAAATTATATGGGGAGATAGAAGAGGCAAAAATAAAGCTTCAGAATTGGGGTGAAGAACTGGAGCGAAAAATTAAAGAAAAGACCGAAGAGCTCGAGCGCTCCCAGGCTTTAGTCTTGCAGTCAGAAAAACTAGCCGGGTTGGGACAACTGGCCGCTGGGGTTGCTCATGAGATAAGAAATCCTCTGGGGATTATTGCTACCTCCATGTATTACCTCAATGAGATTTTACCCGAAAAGAGAAAGGAAGTAAAAAAACATTTTCACATCGTTGAATCTGAAATAGATCGCTGTCAGACTATAATTACCAACCTTTTGGAGTTTTCGCGCACTTCGGATAAAGAAGTTGAGCCAGTAGATGTCAATGCCCTCGTTAATATGACTTTATCCCTGGTGGAGAAAGACCTTTTTGGTCATGATATTCGTCTCATTAAAAAGATGGAGACTGTGCCAAAGATTAAAGCAAATTTGGATGAAATGAAGCAGGTTTTTTTAAATCTCATCTTAAATGCTACCCAGGCTATGCCTAAAGGAGGAGAGCTAAGAATAATAACTTCTACCCATAACAATAAAGTAAGGATAAAGGTTAGCGATACTGGTATGGGTATTTTCAAGGAAAACCTTGATAAGATTTTCAATCCTTTTTTTACTACTAAAGAACCTGGAGAGGGAACTGGCCTTGGTTTAGCATTTGTTCATACTATCATTGAAAGATACGGGGGAAATATCAGGGTGGAAAGCGAAAAGGAAAAAGGAACTACTTTTACCATTGAGTTGCCAATTCTTTAAAAAGCGCTAAATAGTGAATAATGAATCGAAAAAGCTGTAAACAGAATAGTGAGTGGTAAGTGACAACTAATTAACCAGCGAGATACAAATTAAGGAAGGAAGGGAGTAAAATGGCAAATGCAACTGAATTATTGAGGCAGGGAAAAAGAAAGGAAATCTGGCAAAAGTACTGCGGCTTCATTGATCTTTCTATGGATGAGTTTATGAAGATTCAAGAACAGCTATTGATGGAGCAAGTAGAGCTGCTCAGTAAGTGTGAGCTGGGTAGAAAAATTATGGGTGATAAAATTCCTAAAAGTGTAGAAGAATTTAAAGAAAGTGTACCCTTAACCACCTATGATGATTATGCCCCTTATTTATCAGAGAAGAGAGAAGATATCCTTCCGGAAGGGTCATATATGTGGTGTCATACAAGCGGTAAAACCGGTCAACATAAATGGGTTCCTTATCCAAAGAAGATGTATAAAATTTTAGGTGAGATTTTCTTAACTAGTCTCATATTTACAACTTCTAAGAAAAGAGGAGATTTTCTCTTGAATGAAGGAGATAATATTCTTTATGGTGTGGCTCCACCACCCTATTTATCGGGAATAGCCTACCGTGCCCTGGCTGAAGAACTCAATGTTGACTTTATCCCTCCTCTTGAAGAAGCGGAGAGGATGGATTATGTGGAGAGAATGAAGGAGGGTTTTAAAATATCCCTCATAAAAGGCATAGATTTCTTTGCTGGCGCCTCTAGTGTTTTAGCTAACATAGGACAGCGTTTCAGTGGCAAAGGTGAGAAATCTATGATTTCTATTTCTTCTCTCTTGCATCCACTGGTTATGATGAGAATAGCCAAGGCTCTCATCAAAAGTAAAATAGCAAGGAGGGGTATACTTCCTAAGGACATCTGGAGATTAAAGGGCATAATGTCGGGGGGTGTAGATGCAGAAATATATGGAAAGATAATAGAGCACTACTGGGGGGTGCGACCTCTGGAGGCCTACGTAAGTACTGAATCTGGCGTTGTTGCTATGCAACTTTGGGACTATGGGAGTATGACTTTTTTCCCTCACCTTAACTTTGTGGAATTTATTTCTGAAAAAGATTCTATCAAGAGCCAGAAAGACCCAAATTATAAGCCGCGTACACTGTTTCTTAATGAAGTCAAGCCCCATCAAATTTATGAAGTGGTAATAACGAATCTCCACGGAGGAGTTTTTGTAAGATACAAGTCAGATGATTTAATCAAGATTATATCTCTAAAAAATGAGAAATTGGGTGTAGATATTCCTCAGATGGCCTTTTATTCGAGAGCGAGTGAGGTGATAGACCTGGCAAGTTTTGCTCGACTTACTGAGAGGGCTGTCTGGCAGGCCATAGAAGGCTCAGGAATTAAATATAATGAGTGGGCACTGCGAAAAGAAATCGAAGGTAAATATCCTGTCTTACGCCTTTATCTTGAGTTAAAAGGAGAAGAGCGAGGAGAAGAGGAGATTATGGATGCTGTTCATGAGAGTCTTAAAAAGATTGATCCCGATTATAATGATATAGAGAAGATGATGCAGTTTAAGCCCCTGCGGCTGACAATTCTTTCCCCGGACACATTCCAACGATATATGCTGAAAAAGAAAGAGGAGGGAGCTGATTTAGGTCACATCAAGTCTCCACATATGAATCCATCAGATAAAATTATCGATGATCTTCTGCAATTGAGTAAACAAAAGTAGCGTATAGTCATCGTATTGCGTCGTGCGTGATGCGTATTGCGTGAAAAAAGGAGATCTAAATAATTCTAGAGCTTCCAAAACCTCCTTTTCCTCTTTCTGCATTGTCTAACTCTTTCACCACTTCAATAATGGGGGTTTCAATCTTTTGAATTACTAGTTGACAGATTTTATCTCCTTTTTTTATTTCAAAGGGCCTATTCTGGTGATGATTTATTAAAATGACACCTACCTCACCCCGATAGCCGGAATCTATAAGGCCAGGAGAGTTTACAATACTTATCCCATTCTTTAGAGCAAGTCCAGATCTTGGTTGGATGAAACCCGCATAACCAGCCGGGATTGCTAGGGCAATACCTGTAGGAACCAATGCCCGCTGGCCCGGTTTTATCACCAGCTCCACTCTGCTGTAAAGGTCACAGCCAGCATCATTTTTGTGAGCGTATTTCGGTAGAGGAAGATCAGGATCGAGCTTCTTTAATTTTACTTTCAATTTTAATCTCCTCTGGCTGATTTTTTTCTCTCTACTAGCCTTTTTCGATCTATCCTATCATCTCTCCCAGAGAGTGTCAATTGACTTAAAATTGACTTAACTTAGCCGAAGGACGTTTCCTGAGTTAATATGCTCGGGTGAATAGCTCTGGCTATTCAGCCATTTTCTGAAGGAGCCTTATATATTCCGTAAAGCAATTCTGATTGCTTATAGCTACCACTTTAACGAAGCTTCTGAGTGGAGGAAAAAGAAAGATTTACTGTTTG
>DAOWIY010000013.1 GCA_030640665.1 Clostridia bacterium | reverse complement strand
CTTTCGGTTTCGGGGGATGCAGCCATCAGAAAAGAAGTAGCATCTTTCACTACTTCAAAAAGCGATGTTCTACTTATAGGAACACAGGCGCAGTATAAAAGAATTCTTCCTCGACTAAGGCGGCAGCCATTTAACCTACCTATCCTTTCGGATAAAATAAAAGAGGCTCTCAAAAATTTTAAGCGAGAGGATTTTATTCTTCCCTTTAAAGATAGCTCGTTAGATTTGACAAAAAAAGTAGCTGTAATGGGGATATTAAACCTCACCCCGGATTCCTTTTATGATGGAGGTAAATACACTCAAGAAAAGAAAGCTCTGAGGCGAGTGGAAGAAATGATTTCTCAGGGAGCCGATATAATAGATGTGGGAGGAGAGTCCACTCGGCCAGGAGCAAAAAGGGTAGATCTTGAGGAGGAGATAAGAAGGATTATTCCTGTTATAGAGAGAATAAAGGCTCTCTTCCAGGTTCCTATTTCCGTTGATACCTATAAAGCAGGGGTAGCTAAAAAAGCCATAGAAGCAGGGGCGGATATGGTCAATGACATAAGTGGGCTAAGATTCGATGAAAAATTACCACGGGTAATAGCTAAATATAAAGTGCCTTTGGTAGTAATGCATATAAAAGGGACTCCAGGAGATATGCAGGATAATCCTTACTATGACTCATTGATGGGGGAGATTATCTCTTACCTGGCCCAGAGTATAAGGTTAGCTGAGGAAGCAGGAGTTGATAGAGAAAAAATAGTTCTCGACCCAGGAATCGGTTTTGGCAAAACTACGGAACACAACTTAGAAATTATAAACAGACTAAGTGAGCTAAGGAGCCTGGGTAGGCCAATTTTAATCGGTGTTTCCCGTAAGTCCTTTATCGGTAATGTTTTGAATCTTCCCTTGAAGGAGCGTTTGGAGGGAAGTCTGGCTGCTGTGAGTTTAGCTGTTAGCCAGGGAGCGAGGATAATAAGAACCCACGATATAAAGGAGGCCCGCCGGGCAGTGGATTTGACGGGGGCTGTTATAAATGAACCATGAACTACGAACAACGAACTATCTTAGGGATAGATCCGGGAACAGCTGCTACTGGATATGGAATTCTTACCATTGAAAGAGACCCGCAGGTTATGGAATATGGCTGTATCCATACTTCTTCCGATGAAGAAATGCCCCATCGTTTAAGAACTATCTACCAGAAGGTAAGTGATATCGTTCAGAAATACCATCCACAAGAGGTAGCCATTGAGCAAATTTACTTTAGTAAAAATGCTAAAACTGTTCTTTCTGTAGGACAGGCGCGGGGAGTAATTATACTAGCTGCATCAAGTAAAGGAGTTAAAGTATTTGATTATACTCCTCTTCAAATAAAACAGGCTGTCACAGGTTACGGGTGGGCAAAAAAGCATCAGGTTCAGCATATGGTTAAGGACCTACTTCATCTTAACCAAATTCCCTCCTCTGACGATGCGGCAGATGCTCTCGCCGTTGCTCTCTGCCATTACTATTCCAGAAGACTGGGGAGGGAAAATTAAAAATAGGTTGGAATTATATTTTTCTTCGAGAGATTCCCCCTCCTGATCCCCTGCCAGCGGCTCTTGGCTGGGGAAGATGGTGTAGTCTTCTTTTTTTAATATCTTTTTTCCTGTTAAGTTTTCTTACGGGAAATCGAGTCTTATAACCTTTGTAAGCCATAATAGACCTCCTTCCCTAATTTAAGTGCATTTTCTCCTTTGCTAGTTTTAATGTCTCTTTGGCCACACTTCTAGCTTTTTGGTTACCTTCAAATAGAATTTCTTCAACTAATTTTGGTCTTTCTTGATAATATCGTCTTTTTTTCTGAATAGGCGCTAATACTTTGGTTATACCTTCTCCAAAATTAGGCCTATTCCTTCGGAATCTGGAAATCCGATACTGCAAGATATTTTCGCATTGTGTTTTTCCTTCTAAAATGCAAAGCCTACACTAAAACCCCAATCAAAAACACCTGTAGAGGAACCAACTATACTAACTACTGTATATCCTGCATAAGGCTCCATAACAAACTTTTCGCCTAAAAACCATTTATAACCTAATCCACCTGCAACTGTATAACCTATTACAGAAATTCCTAAAACAGAAACTGTAACAATTCCACCACTACCTTCAAACCAAAATCCCTCAGGAGCAGTGGGTTTTAAGTATTTTCTGATTCCTATTGTTCCTAAAAAAGCACTGGCCCCAAATGTTGAGGCAATGCCTGCTCCTAAAGTGTAACTTAGATCTGGTTTTAATACTTTTTCATATTTCGCGTTTATCATTCCCATAGTAAGAGCATAGACATCAGTGCTAAGAACACTTTTAGGTCTTTCTATCTCTTCAGCTACAGCAACTTGATTCCCTATCAAAGCCCCTAACAGAAAAAGCCCGATCAAAAATAAACAGAATCTTCTCTTCATTCTATTTCTCCTTTTACTTTTCGAAACTATTTCTTATACCCAATCTCTTCTTTCGCAGCTTCTTTATAATTTTCACCCCCTTCCCAATTATTCTAGACTTAGCTCTCTATTCACCGAAACTTGCCATTGATTATCATTACTTATATTACATAAAAAAAAGAAAAAATCAAGTCGGAATCCAATGCTTCATAATTTGAAATATCCATCTTATAGTTTCTTTCGTTTTGTTCTGTATCTTCTCTTTCCAAAATTATGTGAGCTATAGAACTCATAGTAGAATTATTATATAAGAAAATCTTGATTAAAACAAGAGCAATCGGGGTAAGTGGGCAGGTTAGCTTGCTTTTTGTCAGGACTGTGGTAAATTAATTTTAAGCTAGATTTGGCAAGCTTCTTTAAAAAATAGTTCATATATCGCATGTCGTAAAAGAACTGAGGCCGACGAGATAAGAACAACGAGCGACGAACAACGAACTTAAGGGGGGGTTTATATGATACTAAGGTGTATTGAATGTGGGGAGGAATATCCCATAGATGAGGCTAG
>DAOWIY010000020.1 GCA_030640665.1 Clostridia bacterium | reverse complement strand
TCTCGTCGAGTCAAAGGTTTAAGATCATCTATGTTTCCTGAGTAAAGGTAATCACTTTGTCTCTCTTTTATATGTTGAATAATCCGATAAATAGTGCTGCTTCTGCGATTAATCAAGTCTAACATCCTGAATGTTTTAAAGATTTGTCTAATCTTCCCCTGGGTAAATCTCCCCTTCTTATATAATTGTTCAAACTGATTATGATTAATGTAGTATTTGCCTTTGGCAAGGTAATTTTCTCCCTTTTCTCCAGCACAAGGATAGATAACTAACCTATCCTCTTCTCTTTCGATGGTAGCTATTTTAAAGACCCTGGTATTTGAGCGTTTAATACTCTCATCGGGAAAAAAGTCCTGAGTACCACTGACGATCTTTTCTAGCTCAAACTTATCTAAAAAGATCTTAAAAGTCTCTTTTTCCTCCCTGGTCAATTTACACTTCTCGGTTATTTCACTAACATCTATCCCCTTATATAAAAGCTCACGGAATCGATCCTTGCCTATAATAGCTCCTATCTTTTTCAGAATAGGTATAGCCTTTGAATTTTGATATAAAAGACTTTCTAAATCAAAATTCTCTGAGGAAGAAACAATTTGTTCATTGAGGGAAAGAGAAAAGGGAATTCGTACCCCGCTAAATTTTTTATAATTTATAACTCTCCACTTATGTACTAATTCCTGAAAGAAAGAATTTTTCTCTATTTCTGTAATTAATTTTCTGAACTCATCTTCGGGAAGAGAAAAAAGCTGAGCCAGCTTTACCCTGCCAATCTGTTTTTGTCTGATAGTCTGAGAGGTCTTCTGTTTCAAACTTTGTTTTTGGTAAATCATCTTATTCTCTAAAGAATCTTAGCTACCTTAACCTTTATCTCCCGTATATTTTCAATCCCCACGGTATTATTGAGATAATTTTTTACCACTGTCTGCAATTCGTCTATTAATCGGGGAATTTCTCCTTGAGCTTGAGCAGAGAGAACCAGATAAACATCCATGCCTTCATCGTTAGATTTAATTCTTGCTTTAATATCTTCAACTCCCTCTACCTCCTTGCCTACTCGCTGGATAAATTCACAGATTGCCTTCTGGGAGATCTCCACCTCACCAAGAGGATTTTTCAAAGGAATAATTGCATCCCTTGCTCTTTCTCGGGCCAACAAGGATAGAACTATACTCAAGACAAATAGAAAACCAAAGAAGGAGACGAAAATTCCCTTGATCAACAATTGCTCCTCGAAACCAGTAAGAACTCCCATAATAACAATCCTCGGAATAATCTCTAGGGAAACAAGAAATCCTCCCAGGGAAAAAAGAGCCAGAGTAACCACAACTATTCCCCACAACACTTTTTTGCAAAATCCCATTTTGTCCTCCTTTTATTTCAAGAGATAGCTTTGATTTTCTTTATCTTTATGTCAACTCTATCCACAGCCCTATTTAGAGTTTTTTGTATCTCTTCGGTTATCTCCTTCTGAGTCTCTTCCACAACCTGAGGAATAGAACTTCCTTCTTTAATGATTAACTCAAGAGAAATTCTTATCTTCTCTCCTGGTTGCTTTACCTTAACTCTTTCTCCAAATAAACCCCTCTTGATAGCATAAACTCCTTCGAGTCTGCCGAGAGCTTTTTTGATAAGTGCAATAACTACCTTCCTATCAATCTCATAACTTCCTTCTTCCCTCAATTTTATCTCCTCACACTCATGCCTCACTCCCTTTCATCAATTCTTCCTCGACAAAGCCAGTGTAAAACTGACCTTTTTTAAAGTGTTCATTCTCTATTATACGTTGATGAAAGGGAATGGTAGTTTTTACCCCCTCTATAACAAATTCTTCTAGAGCCCGCCGCATCCGAGCTATCGTCTCCTCCCTATCATTTCCCCAGGTAATAAGTTTAGCTAGTAAGGAGTCATAGAAAGGAGAAATGATATAGCCAGAAAAGATATGTGTATCCACTCTAATTCCAGGACCTCCAGGAAGATGAAAAGTGACGATTTTACCCGAGCAAGGGGTAAAATTCTTGTCTGGATTTTCCGCGTTAATGCGACATTCCAGGGAAACACCCTCAATCCTTATCTCTTCCTGGGTATAATCCAGATTCTCTCCCTCGGCGATTTCAATCTGAGCTTTAACTAGATCTCTTCCTGTAACCATTTCCGTTACTGGATGCTCCACCTGAAGACGGGTATTCATCTCCATGAAGTAAAATTTCATCTTCTCATCTAATAAAAACTCTACTGTTCCCGCTCCCACATAATTTAACTGCCTGGTCGCTTTTACAGCAATTTTTCCCATCTTTTTACGCAAAGATCCACTCAAAACAGAGGAAGGGGACTCCTCCATTAATTTTTGATATCTTCTTTGAATGGAACAATCTCTTTCTCCAAAATGGACAGCATTACCAGATTTATCAGCCAGTACCTGAAATTCGATATGTCTTGCTTTCTCCATATATTTCTCTATATATAGATCTGGGTTACCAAAAGAAGTCCTTGCTTCCTGCTGAGCTAAGTCAAAAAAGAGATTTAGATCTCTTTTCTCCCGTATCGCCCGCATCCCTCTACCCCCTCCTCCTGAGGCGGCTTTCAGAATTACCGGATAACCAATGCGGGAGATTATCTTAGAAGCTTGGGATTTATCCCTCACTATTTCTTCTGAACCAGGTATCACTGGAATGCCTCTCTCAGCCAGAGTATTGCGTGCCTCCACTTTATTGCCTAGCTTTCTAATCACCTCTGGATCAGGCCCAATGAATTCCACCTTTGAGGAACGACAAACCTCAGCAAATTGCTCATTCTCAGCCAAAAAGCCATATCCGGGATGAATAGCATCTGCTCCTGCTACCTCAGCAGCACTGATTATCCGAGGGACATTAAGATAACTCTCCGCTGGTTCACGCGGACCAATACAAATAGCTTCATCGGCAAACCTTACTGGCAGAGAATGCTCATCTTCCTTAGAGAAAACTACTACCGTCTCTATCCCTAATTCTTTACAGGCTCTTATTATACGAAGAGCAATCTCACCTCGATTAGCAATGAGAACCTTACTAAACACCTAATCCTTCCTTATTAAAAACAATCTCTGATCGTACTCCACTGGATGTCCATTTTCTACTAAGATTTCCTTAACCTTTCCGGCAACTTCTGAAGTTATCTCGTTCATCACCTTCATCGCCTCGATGATACATAAAGTCTGCCCCACACTGACTTCATCTCCTACCTCTATAAAGGGCTCCTCTTCTGGAGAAGACGTTCTATAAAAGGTTCCCACTAGAGGCGATCTTACACAAAAGAGTGAACGTTCCTCTATTCCCTTATCTCTAGTAGGAGATGGTATCTTCTCTTTTTCAGGAATAATGCTGTTTTCTTCTTTGGAAATAATACTATTCCCTCCCTTGTGCTTAGCCAATCTAAATCTGGTTCCCTTCTCCTCTATCTCCATCTCGGAAAGAGAGGAAGATTCGAAAATCTCAATAACTTCCCTCAGCTGATCAAGATCCATCTTTTATCTCCTAAAAAATAGGGACACATCCTATTTTTTCCCTACGTATTCACCTGACCTTGTATCTATACGAATTATATCACCTTCTTTTATAAAAAGAGGAACCTGGAGGCTATAGCCCGACTCTAAAACCACTAACTTACTGGGTGTACTCACCGTATTCCCTTTAACTCCTGGAGAAGCTTTTTTCACTTTAAGTTCTACAAAGGTAGGAATTTCTATCCCTATCACCCTCTCTTCATATAATCGAAGGATTACTTTCATATTTTCTATAAGAAAATTTACCTTCTCACCCAAATTTCTCTTTGAGATAACTCTTCCTTCAAAAGTCTCTAAATCCATAAAATGAAAATCCTCCCTCTCTTTATAAAGATATTGGGCACTTTTTTCCACGATAAAGGCATCTTTTATTTTTTGAGAAGGTTGAAAGACTTTTCTGATGCTCTGCCCGCTCTGAAGATTTTTCAATTTGATACGAGCAAAAGCACCACCTCTGGCTCGTTTTACATGCTGGAATTCCTCAACCACATAAAGCTCACCATCCATATCTATCTTCATTCCACTTCGAAGATCATTGACGGTAATCACTCCAGAATTTCACCTCCATTCTCAGTAACAAGTACCATCTCCTCTACCCTTATCCCCCCTTCTCCTTCTAAATAAACTCCAGGCTCCAAAGTAAAGACCATTCCCGGCTTTAAAACTTCCTTCGATTTAAAAGTTATAGAGGGTGACTCGTGAACTTCAAGACCCACCCCATGACCACTGTCATGCAAAAAAACCTCACCGTAGCCAGCCTTTTTTATTTTCTCTCTCAATGTCTTGTCTATATGGGAACAGATAACCCCCGGCTTTACCTGATGGAGAGCATCTTTTTGTGCCTCGGTTATTAAATGGTAAATCTGGTGCCACTTCTTTTTTACCCGACCAAAGAAAATAGTTCTGGTTAAATCAGAACAATAACCCTCTATCTTTGCTCCTAAATCGAGAAGAACTAACTCATTCTTCTCCAACCTTCTTTGAGTAGGCTTACCGTGAGGCAAAGAAGTCCTCTCCCCAAAAAGAACTATAAGAGGAAAAGCTTCTTCATCTGCATCTTTTCTTAAAAAATAAATGGCTTCTCTTGCTAGATCTTTTTCCGTTACCCTTTCTCTGAGCCTAGCTTCTACATAATCAAAAGTAGCCTTTGCTACTCTAAGAGCCCGTCTTATGCAAGATATTTCTTCTGTATCTTTTATCGCCCTTTCTTTTTCTACTAAACCTGGGCAGGGAATCCATAGAGTTCCTTTAATCTGGCCTAATTTTCTATACTCCTCAAAAGAAAAATGAGAAGCTTCAAAACCTATTTTTTTACTTCCTAGCTTTTTGCAAATTTGGAAGACAGCTTCCTCAAAACTATCTTTCTGAATAACTATCTGCCACCCGCTGAGCTTAGATCTTGCTTCTTCGGCAAAAAGGGAAGTTGTTATAAAAAACTTCTCCCGCTTGGTGAGTAATATCCTTCCTTCCGCCCAACAGCGGCTAAGATAAAAGGTATTTTGAGGCTTCTTAATAAGAAATCCCTCTACCTTCCTCTCCTTTATCTTTTGACGTAGAGTTCCTAATCTGGATTCAGTAACTTTTACCATTTATTAGTTGTATTAGAGTAGTTTTTCTAAGCTCTAGAGCGCCTCGCCGTATCCACTATACGCTATACGCTAAACGCTAAACTTGATTCACTGTAGATACTCTTTTAACTTCTCATCCCCTAAGAGCTCGTTCATCAAATCCTTCACTTTGTGAGCCATTTCTTTCCTTACAACAAGGACACCCTTTTCTGTATTTATGATAATTAAATTAGAGACTCCTATAACTCCCAAAATCTTATCCTCTCTATTTATCAATATACAGTCGCTGCTTCCCCTCTTCTGTACTAATCCTTTGACAATATTTCCTTCTTCATCCTTGGCAAATATTCGTTCCAGGGCACCCCAGTTGCCTATATCATCCCAAAAAAAATCCCCTGGGACTGCTACTACCGAAGAGGCCTTTTCCATTATCCCATAATCAATGGAAATTTTAGGAAGAGAAAGGTAAACTTCTCTTATTATCTTCTTCTCTTCCTTTGTTCCTAAAGCCTTTTCAATCCTCATTAATCCCTGATGAAGATCTGGAAGATACATTTCTATCTGTTTCAAAATAGTAGTCGGTTTCCAGGCAAAGATCCCTGCATTCCAGAGAAAATTTCCCTGTTCAAAAAACTCTTTAGCTTTTTTCTGAGAAGGTTTTTCTGTAAATCTCTTTACTGCAAAAAGAGGAATTCCATCTAAATCCTCCAACTGGTCTCCTATCTGAAGATATCCATAGGCAGTCTCAGCGCGGGTAGGCTTAATGCCAATGGTTATTAAAAAACCTTTTTCCGCTTGTTCGACTGCCGCCAAAATAATCTGAGCAAACCTTTTCTCGTTCCTTATCAAGTGGTCGGCAGGAAGCACCGCCATAGAATCGTCCCCTCTTTTTTTCTTTATCCAAGTACTAGCAAAACCAATGCAAGGAGCAGTATCTTTTCCTTGAGGTTCTGCAATGATATTATCCAGACAGATCCCTGGAAGCTGAGCTATCACTGCCTGCTTTAATTCTTCTCTTATTACCAGATATACATTCTCCGAGCCAAAAAGGTTAGAAGCTCTCCTGTAAGTTGCTTGAAGGAAACTTTCTTTTTCTTCTAAACTGAGAAGTTGCTTGGGGTGAGTTACTCTACTCTCTGGCCATAATCTTTTCCCCAGTCCTCCCGCCATTATCACAGCTACGCTCATATCTCACTCCTACCAGTTCTTTTTGCCTTTAAGTAAATATTCACTAAAGCACGTATACTACTGAATATTTACGTCTTTATCCCCATTAGGTATTTTATCACAAACCCGTCTTCTGTCAATCAAAACTCGTTAAAAGCTTACTCCTCTTCATCCAGTCAATAGTTCTATCAAAGCCTACAATGGTTTTTTCTACATCCTCGGCAGAATGGGCTGCAGAAACCCAACCCCCCTGCTTGGCAACATCAATCCCATTCAGAAGCATACCACAACGCAAATTCTGCACCAGGACAGGATCATTGGCCCCTTTGAGCTTTTTGTAATCATAGTCACACTTGCGGAAATTACAGGAAGCTCTCTTGTAACAAGCATGATTTAAGAGGAATCTAAAACCTGAAAATTCACCATGGACACACCAGGGAATCCTGTGCTTGTCAATGACTTCATTCATACCTTTTATCAGCATTGAAGTCATTTTATTTGCTCTGGAGATAGGCTCGCCAGTGGCTACAATTTTTAGAGTAGCAATACCAGCAGAAGCAGAAAGTGGGTTGGCGTTAAAAGTACCGTAGTGAAACATTTTCTTGCCGAGATTCCACTTCTCGTCCTCCCTGCTCTCCAAAGGCTCAAGTATATCTCCTCTTCCAGCTACAGCTGCACCCGGAAGTCCTCCAGCAAGTATCTTACCAAGAGTGGTAAGATCTGGCATCACCCCATAATATTCTTGAGCACCACCCCGAGCGCATCTAAAACCAGTAATAAGCTCGTCAAAAATAAGTAAAACTCCCCACTTTCTTGTAACCTGACGAAGTTCTTTAAGAAACCCCTCACGCGTAGGTATCATCCCAAAACTCGCCCCTGTAGGTTCAATAATTACGGAAGCTACCTCATTATCCTTTTGCAGGATCTTCTCTACTCTTTTAATATCGTTAGGTGGACATACAATGATACTCTCCAGGACGCCATTCAGTATTCCCGGTAGAGATAGCTCATAGGGAGGAGTAGTTCCTGGAATCAGATTGTCGTGCCAACCATGGAAATGTCCGGCAAATTTGAGAATTTTACTTTTGCCAGTAAAAATTCTAGCTAGCCTTATAGCCATAAGAGTAGCCTCTGTTCCGGAATTGACAAATCTAACTTTCTGTGCCGAGGGAACCATATCCATTATCAATTCTGCCCATTCCACCTCTAGGCGGTGACAAGCACCATAGTGCGTACCTCTTGTAATTTGTCTTTTTACCGCCTCTACCACTTTAGGATGTCCATGCCCTAAGAGTAGTGCACCATGACCTCCAAAATAATCAATATATTCATTGCCATCCTCATCCCATTTTTTGCTTCCCAGGGCATGATCAACATAAATAGGAAAGGGCTTTAGAAACCTATTGTCATGAGTTATCCCATTGGGAAATAGATTCAATGCCTTCTTGTATAACTTTCGCGAGGATGGAAAGCTATTTTCATAGGTCTCTAAAATACTACGCTCTATACTCTCTTTAGCTACTTGCATTTTTCTTTCTCCTTTTATCTTTTCACTGCTTCCTTCCACAACCTATAGAACTCCTCTTCGTATTGAGCAGCCAGGGAAGAACTCTGAATTATGAGAAGATTTTCTCGATTCTGATAGTTGGCGCGCCAGGTAGGATTAAAAGAACCGGTGATAACAATCTTTTTATCAATTATAAAGAACTTATGGTGCATAAAATAGAAATTTCCATCCTGCTCTACAGGCATCCTCAGTTTCTTTAAAGAACGATATCGAGAGAAGGAACTATCCTGTTCCTTCTCCATTATTCCCTTCACTTCCACATTTTCTGCAAATTTGTGAATAAGAGCATGAGCAATTTCTGGAGAGGTGAAAGTAAAAAGAGCAAAATGTATACTCTCTTTAGCTTTCTCTAGTTCTCTAATGATAGCCTCTTCAGGATTATCATGCAAAGAGAAGTAAGCCTCTGCCTGGGCTCCACTTAGTGAAATTTGAGAGTGAGAAAAATTAGCAGGAGATGATGGTTTTCCCTCCCATAATTTCTCAAACTCTTTCATAAATTCGGCAGCCAAAGCCCGGGATTTTATAACCACTACATTATTGTTCTCCTTGAAGGACCCTTTTGAAGTAGGATTAAAAGAACCTGTCCAGACTATTTCCTCATCAATGAGGCAAAATTTATGATGCATAAGACTCTCTGGGTCTTTGTCCTTTTTAATGAGATGAAACTCATTCAGCTCGCCAAATTGAGATCCTTTATCATAGGAAGTCAGATCATCAGTAAATACCCTCACCTCCACCCCTCTTTCATGAGCTTCAATGAGAGCACGAGATACTTCCTTTAGCTCTATCTTATAAAAAGCAGCATAGACACTTTCTCTAGCTTCTCGAATTAAATAGACAAGATGAGGATAAAGAGAATTTTTGGGGGAAAAGTAGGCAAGATAAGGTTCTTTTAGGGGAAAAACAACGGGTTGGAGGTTCTCGCCACAACCACATAGAAAGAAAAGAGAAAAAAGAAAAAGAATCAGAAGGAAGAGCTTCCTCCAACCACGGCTCTGTATCCTGCGATAGTCCATTTATAGTATCACCAAATTATCGCGATGGACAACTTCGTCATGATACTTATATCCTAACTGTGATTCAATAAAAGAGCTTTTCATTCCTTTTATCTTTTTTATATCTTGAGAGGAATAATAGGCTATGCCTCGAGCGAATTCTTTTCTTTCTTTGTCTAATAAACTTATGGAGTCTCCAGCTTCAAACTCACCTTTCACCCCAACTACACCAGCAGGAAGAAGGCTTCCTCCTTCTTTGACTAATGCCCCCTTTGCGCCCTCATCCACTATAATCGCACCCTCAAGAAAGTGCCCGTAGGCAATCCACTTTTCACGAGAAGCTAGACTACCCTTCTGAGGCAGGAACAATGTTCCCACCTCCTTTCCCGCAAAAACCTCTTTGAGAAAACTTCTCTTTCTTCCGCCTACAACTACTGGAATACCGGAACGAGTAGCTATTTTAGCTGCCTTGATTTTAGTCTGCATCCCCCCTATCCTTCCCTCTACTGATGTACTAGAGGCTATCTCTTCTATATCTTTGTCTATCTCTCTTACTTGTTTAATTAATCGCGCCTCTGGATTTTTCCTCGGATCAGAAGTATATAAACCTTTTATGTCTGAGAAGATTATTAAAAGATCTGCGTTCACTAACCCAGCCACTAAAGCGGAAAGGGTATCATTATCACCAAACTTAATCTCTTCCACAGCTACAGTATCATTCTCATTGACAATGGGAATAGTCTTAAGCCTAAGAAGAGTAAAGAAAGTATTGCGAGCGTTTAGATAGGAAGAACGATGGGAAAGATCAACTCCACTTAAAAGCACTTGGCCAACAGAAAGATTATATTTTTGAAAAAGTTGATAGTACATATTCATCAAACGAGTTTGTCCTATGCTGGCAAGAGCCTGCTTGGAAGAAATGGTATTGTATTTTCTCCCCATTTCTGTTCCTAACTCCTCCCTTCCCATACCAATAGCCCCCGAACTAACTAGAATAACCTCTTTGCCTTTCCTAATCAAGGTAGCAACATCCTCAGCTAATCCTTCCATGAAGTAAAGGTCAGGATCGCCTTCTTCGGTTAGTAGAAGACTACTACCTACTTTAATAGTTACTCTTTTCGCAGAGGTAATAATAGCATCTCTATTCATTTTCTTTTTAAGCAAGCTTTAAGCTATAAGAGGCAAGTTAGAGGAAATTTTTTCACGAGATACGAGCAACGAGTAGCGAGCGACGAATTTGGTGCCGGGAGGGGGATTTGAACCCCCATGGACTAATGTCCACATGGCCCTCAACCATGCGCGTCTACCACTTCCGCCATCCCGGCTGATTTAGTATTTAGTTACTTTTTCTTTTTCTTTCCCTCTTTTCTTTCCAGTATTGCTGCTATTCCCAAAGCAATGGCAAACAATAAACAAACCTGCGAAAATCCCAGATAAGCATTGGGCTGGATTTCAAAAAAAATAGATCCCTGCGGCCCCTTTGCTACCCGCAATATTACGCCAGTTACTAAACTCAGTCCCCCTACTATCCCAAAAAAATAAGCCATTATCCGCAGCACCAAAACCCACATTTTTTCTCCCTCCTTTCCTGCTTGAAGCATAACACGATTTCCAAATCTCTAAAGCTTTTAATCATCCGCTTTTTTCTTCACGAGCAACGAATTTATTCTCCTTTTGACAGACGCTCGATGTCTTTCTCCTCCCCAATCACCAGTAGTATATCTCCTTTTCCAATAACATCATTGGGGTGGGGAAGATAGCTTACTTTCTCTACCCGCTCTTCTTTTCCTTCTCCCGATATTTTCTTCATTTCTAATATGTTCACTTTATATCTTTCCCGAATTTTAAGATCGCCTATCTTTTTGCCCCAGAAAGACTTGGGAGCTCGAATTTCAGCAGCACTATATTTCTCAGAAATAGGCAGATAGTCTAGAATATTGGAAACTAAAAGGTTTTTAGCTATCCTTTTACCCATCTCCACTTCCGGCAAAATCACCCTATCCGCTCCTACAAGATCCAATATTCGCTCCTCAATACGAGAAGGAGATTGAGAAGCTCTGGTAATGACTATGGGTACTCCTAATCGTTTGAGCAGAGCTGTAGTCAGTACCGAAGTCTCAAAATCTGTTATACTCACTATAGCTACATCTACCTCATTTATTCCCTGAGCCTTCAGGGCCTCTTCATCTGTAGAATCCAACTTAACTGCTAGGGTCACTATTTGGGCAAATTTATCCACTAAGCTACTATCTTTATCTACAGCAATTACTTCTGCTCCTCTTTCTGCCAAACTTTGTGCAACCGTGCCGCCAAATCCACCCAATCCTATAACAGCAAATTTACGCATTTTTTCCCCCTTTACCCAATCATTACTCTTTCCTCAGGATATTCATAAAGTTCACTAACTCTCCTTCCTCCTATAGTTAAGGCTAAAGTTAGAGGTCCAATCCTTCCTATCAACATAGTTAGAAGAATAATAATTCGCCCCGCCACCGTCAAATGAGGGGTAAGTCCCCTGGATAATCCTACCGTTCCAAAAGCAGAGAGGTCTTCAAACAAAATATCCATAAAAGAAGCATGTTCAGTAAGAGTAAGAAATAAAGTAGAGAAAGCAATCCATCCCAAAGCAAGAATAGCCACAGATAAAGCCTGATAGACTATTAACCGAGGAATAGTACGGCTGAAGACTTCCACTCTGCTCTTTCCTTGAACCATAGATTTAACGGTAAAAAATAAAGTAGCAAAGGTACTTGTTTTAACACCTCCTCCTGTAGAACCAGGAGAAGCTCCTATGAACATAAAAACAATAAGAAGGAAAGCAGAAAAAATGCTTAAGTTTCCTATATTTAATGTATTAAATCCAGCTGTCCTTGCTGTTATTGACTGAAAATAAGCCCCTAATAATTTCTCTTTTAAAGAAAAAGTCTTTAATACTCCCCCTCCTTCTCCTAGAAGAATAAGACTCATTCCTGCACCAATCAAAAGAAAAGAAACCAAGAGAACTAATTTGCTCTGAAGAAACAAAAACTCCTTTTTGCCCTTAAGACGAGCGTATCCGCAGCGCAAGAGATTGACTATCACTATAAACCCTAGTCCCCCTAGAATTATTAAACTACTCATAATAAAATTAATTCCTAGATTGCCTTGATACCTTCTAAAACTATCTGAATAAAGCGAAAAACCAGCATTACAGAAACCAGAAACAGAATGAAAAATGGCTGAATAAGCAGAAGATAAACTATTTTCATGATAAGGGAGAAATTGGGTATAGAGAAGAAGAGCTCCTATCGCTTCAATAATAAAGGTAATAGCAAAGATGGAAAGAATTAAAGATCCCATTCTACCCAAGTCTCTATAATTAAGTATATCCCGAAGAAGAACCCTATCCTTAACTCCGAACCCTTTGCCTAAACTCAAGGCAAAGAAGGAAGTAAAGGTCATCAATCCTAATCCTCCTATTTGTATAAGAAAAAGAATAATTAACTGTCCTGACAAAGAAAAATGAGCACCCGTATCCACCACAATAAGACCAGTAACACAGGTTGCTGAAGTGGCTGTAAACAAAGCATCCATAAAGGTAGTCTCCTCGCCTGGTATGGTAGAGCGAGGAAGAAGAAGTAATAGAGTTCCTAGAGCAATAATGCTGACAAAGGTTAAAATAACTACCAATGGGGGCTTTATTCGCAAGATAGCTATTATTTTATTAAGCTGGGGCAATCTTAAAAGAAGAAAGGCAACAATATAAATCTGACAAATTACAACAGAACTCTCAGTCCAGGAGGAAACACCTATTCTTTGCCGAAAATGAGAAAGTTCAGGCAAAGCAAACATTCCTCTGAGGGATAAAATAAAAAAGAGGAAAAAGAGAACGAGGAAAAAATCTATTCGATTGCCTTTTAAAAAAATTTTCCTCTCCCGAGATAGGGCCAACTTAAGAAAAAATTCGGCCACAAATATTCCTGCTATAAATATATACAGCTGATAGAGCAGGGCCTTAGTCTCATTTGATAAATAAAACCCATACTTCAAGACAAGAGAAAAAATAGCTAAAAGAACCACCCCCACCATAACCACATTTAGACAAGATATGAGTTTAGAACGATTAATAATTAACCTCCTTATCTAGCTTTTAGTTCTGTCGCCACCCTCTTTCTAGACCTAACTCGCTAGCAATATGAAGAGCCTCCTCGTATTCTTCCCGGGTGACCTTTCTATTTAATCCTTTAAATTCTTGCGCTTTATAAGCAGGAAAGTATTGACTCATAATGCTAAGATAGACAGCAGGGGAAATCTCCTCTCTTAAAAAACTAAACACCTTTCTTGTCCCCCCTCCTTCATTGGGTAAAATCAAGTGTCTCACCAAAAGACCTCTTTGAGCAATTCCTTTCCTATTTAACTCAAGATTTCCCACCTGTCGATACATTTCCTTAATTGCTTTTTTTGCTACTTCAAAATAATCAGAAGCAGAAGAGAATTTCTTGCTCTTTTCTTCCTCTCCATATTTCATATCTGGCATATAAATATCTACTATACCCTCCAGAAGCCTCAAAGTTTCCACCCTCTCATAACCACCACAGTTATAGACTAAGGGTATATTTAAACCTTTTTTGATAGCCAGAAAAAGGCCAGAGAGAACTTGAGGTGTAAAATGGGTAGGAGTAACTAAGTTTATGTTATGACATCCTCTTTTTTGCAAGCTAAGCATCATTTGAGAAAGCTGTGAAGGAGAAATTTGATTTCCATTTCCCAGATGAGAAATGGGGTAATTCTGACAAAACAGACACCTCAAATTACAATGGGTAAAAAAGATAGTTCCAGAACCTCGATAACCAGATATGGGTGGCTCTTCCCCAAAGTGAGAATGAAAACTAGAAACCATAGGTTCTTTGCCTGCTTTACAGAATCCCTTCTCTCCTTTTATTCGATTTACACCACATTTACGTGGACAGATATTACATCTGCCGAGCAGCTCATAGGCCTCTTCTACCCGCTTTTCTAGCTCTCCCTCCTCGTATAATTTTAGATAGCTGGGATAACTTAACTCCATCTTCATTATACGAATTATAGCACCTCACCGTTGTTTGACAAGAGGGGCCTTTTTGCTCACCCTTTTCCCCTTTTTCTTCTGAGGCATTTCTTGACAAAAGAATTCAAAAAATGTATGTTTGATAGTAACATACGTCACGAGATGTATGTTACTATAGATAATAACATCGAGTTAGGTTTTAGATCTTTGAAAATAGATTAAGAGGGGAGTAATTACCATGATTAATCTAATGTTGATATATGTGCTAGTAGGTGTAATGGGAGGATGGGTAATAACCACTCTTCTTACCAGGCTGAGAACGAGGTCCCTATTAAATAGGGCTCAAGATAAATTATCTCAAGTGGAAGGGGAGATCAAAAACAGAAAAAGAGAGATTGAACTAGAGAAAAAAGAGGAACTTCACCGAGTAAGAGCAGCTTTTGAACAAGAAACCAAGGAAAAGACTGATGAACTCCATAAACTATCAAGAAGGTTAATAGAGAGAGAGGAGGTTCTAGATCATCGTTTACAAGAATTAGAAAAGAAAAAGAAAAGTATTTTTTCTAAAGAAGAAGAGTTAAAAAAAGATAAAGAAAAGACAAAAGAGCTGGAGATTAAATGGAGGAAAGAACTAGAAAGAGCCTCTGGTCTTTCTGCTGAGGAAGCAAAAAAAACTCTGCTGGAAACTATAAAAAAGGAAGTAAAAAATGAGGCTGCTCAGATTATTCAACAAGTAGAAAAAGAAGCTAGAGAGACAGCTAATAAAAAAGCAAGAAAAATCCTGGCTACAGCCATTCAGCGCTGTGCTGTGGATGAGGCAAGTAACTCAGTCGTCTCCACTCTTTCCTTGCCCAATGATGAGATGAAAGGAAGGGTTATAGGAAGAGAGGGAAGAAACATAAGAGCCTTCGAAGCTCTCACAGGAGTAGATCTAATCGTGGATGACACTCCAGAGACAGTAGTAATCTCCTGTTTTGACCCTTTAAGGAGAAAGATTGCGGAAGTCAGTTTAGAACGACTTGTTGCCGATACTCGAATACACCCAGCTAGAATTGAAGAAATAGTGGAAAAAACCAAAAAGGATATAGAGGAGATGATAAAGGAGGAGGGTCAGCGGGTAGCCTTTGATATGGGAATCTCTGATTTACCCTCTGAGCTAACCAATCTTTTAGGAAGATTAAAATTTCGCACCAGTTATGGACAGAATGTGCTGCAACATTCAAAAGAAGTTTCTTATATAGCTGGTATTATAGCCGCTGAGATTAAGGCAGATTATGTCCAGGCAAAAAGAGCAGGACTTCTTCACGATATTGGAAAAGCTGTCGATCGGGAGATGGAAGGCCCTCATGCCTTAATCGGAGCTAATCTTGCTGAACGATATGGGGAATCACCTAATATTGTCCATGCTATTGCCGCTCATCATGAAGATCAAGTAGCGGAAACCACTTTAGCTGTCTTAGTCCAAATCTCGGATGCTATATCAGCTGCTCGTCCCGGTGCAAGAAAAGAGGTTCTAGAAGCTTATCTTAAACGAATTGAGGATTTAGAAGAAATAGCTGACTCTTTCGAGAAAGTAGAAAAAGCTTATGCTATTCAAGCCGGCAGAGAACTACGTATTATGGTGCACCCGCAAGAGGTTTCAGACGAAGCAACTGCAGAACTCTCCCGAGAACTGGCTCACAAAATTGAGAAAAAATTAAAATACCCCGGACAAATCAAGATAACGGTAATCAGAGAACTTCGAGCTATAGAGTATGCAAGATGAGCAAATCACCTCTCAAATTGGGTATTATGGGAGGAACCTTCAATCCTATTCATCAGGGACATCTAGTGGCAGCAGAGTTTATCCGGGATAAATTTAAGCTAGATGAGGTGCTTTTTGTCCCCTCTGGCAAACCTCCCCATAAAGGTAATGACGAAATTGCCTTACCGGAGCATCGTTGGATGATGACAGTTCTAGCCACAGCTAGTAATGAGCACTTCTCAGTCTCTTCCATAGAGATAGAACGGCAAGGCGAATCTTACACTCGGGACACTATTGCACAATTGAAGCAGATTTACGGAGAGGAAACAGAATGCTACTTTATCACCGGAGCCGATGCTATAGCTGAAATCTCTGCCTGGCATAAAACAGATGACCTACCACAGATGGCAAAGTTTATCGCTGCTTCCAGACCAGGATATAAATTAAACATAAAAAAGATAGACCTCCGTTTTCAAAAATATACCTTCCTGGTAGAAGTTCCTGCTCTGGCCATCTCCTCCACAGAGATCAGAAAAAGAATAAAGAAGGGACAAACCATTAAATATCTTCTACCAGAAGTAGTGGAAAAATATATTCATAAGTATAATCTCTATAGGTGGTAAAACCGTATATAGTATATCGTAAAAAAATCTCCTCTCCCCTTGGGGGGGGATTAAGATGAGGGGAAATTAACTAATTACTGGATACAAGATGCTCCAGAGGAGTTTACCGAATCTAGGTAAATTTTGGGATAAGCAATTCCGGAGAAAACTATGTAGATTGAGGAGAAAGAAAATTTGACCTCCCAGAAACTAGCTCGAGCCACTGTCAAAATAGTGGAGAGCAAAAAAGCAAAGGATATACTGCTTTTAAATTTAAAAGAAATTTCGACAATAGCTGATTATTTTATTATCTGCAGTGGAGAATCTTCTCCCCATATGCGAAGTATTGCTCAAGCTATAGAGAGAGAACTCAAAAAAAAAGGAATAAAACAGTTTAACCCAAGGAATTTGACAAATGACTGTTGGGTTCTTTTAGATTTTGGCTCAATAATAGTCCATATTTTTTCTAAAAGAGGAAGGAATTTTTACCAATTGGAGAGATTATGGGCTGATGCCAAAAAGATAATAAAGTGATGGGGGCATAGCTCAGTTGGGAGAGCGCGTCCTTGGCGTGGACGAGGTCGGGGGTTCGAATCCCCCTGCCTCCACCAAAAAATAGTCGTTAGTATTTAGTGAATAGTGAATAGCAAGAGAGAAAAGGGGATTCGAAGCCGACCCGAGCACATAAATTCGTACATCGTACTTCGTACATCGTACTTCGTGAAAAAAGAAGATTACCGCTTACCCCTTATTGTTTACAGCTGGAAAAACTATACGCTAAACGCTAGTTCAAGGAGTAAGAATTGCGCAGTGATCTTATAAAAAAGGGAGTGGAGCGGACTCCTCACAGAGCCCTGCTTTACGGTACAGGAATAACAAAAAGAGCTTTAAACAAACCCTTTGTAGGAGTTGCCTCCAGTTTCAGTGAAATAGTTCCCGGCCATGTAGGAATGCGTGAGTTAGAGAGATTTATAGAAAGAGGAGTAGAGGCAGGAGGTGGTTATCCTTTTATCTTTGGTATCCCTGCTATATGTGATGGAATTGCTATGGGGCACTCTGGAATGAAGTATTCTCTTCCCTCGCGGGAGCTTATAGCTGATTCTATTGAGGCTGTAGCCGAGGCCCACTCTCTTGATGGCCTTATCCTTCTCACTAATTGCGACAAGATAACACCGGGTGCCCTTATGGCCGCCGCCCGCATTAACATTCCCACCATTGTAGTTACTGCCGGCCCCATGCTCTCAGGCAGATTAAGGGGAAGAAGGCTTTCCTATGTAAGAGATGCCTATGAAGCTGTGGGTAGATTTAAAAAAGGAGAAATAAATAAGGAAGAACTTCGATGCCTAGAAGAAGAAGCCTGTCCTGGGATGGGCTCATGCCAGGGCTTATATACAGCTAATACAATGGATTGTCTTACCGAAGTTCTGGGAATGAGCCTTCCCCAATCAGGATGTGCTTTAGCCATTTCCGCCAAGAAAAAAAGAATTGCTTACGAAAGTGGAGAAAGAATCCCGGAACTAATCAAAGAAAATCTCCTTCCCAGGGAAATAATGACAAGGCAGGCTTTTGAGGATGCCATTCGAGTGGATATGGCCTTTGGAGGATCGAGCAATACCGTTCTTCACCTTTTAGCCATCGCCTATGAGGCTGGAGTTAAACTCTCCCTTGATAGATTTGATGAAATAGGCAAAAAAACACCTCACCTGGTTAATCTTCGGCCGGGGGGAGATTATTTTATGGAAGACCTGGAGTGGGCTGGAGGAATCCCTGCTCTATTAAATAGACTGGAAAACTTTCTTGCCCACCGTCCTACTGTATCTGGCAAATCCATAAAAGAAATTGCCCGAGAAGGAAAGGTCTTCGATGTAGAAATAATCAGAAGTCTGGATAATCCCTATCATAAAGAAGGAGGCCTAGCTATACTCACTGGTTCTTTGGCTCCCCAGGGAGCGGTAGTAAAGCAATCTGCTGTGAGCGATAAAGTGAAAAAGTTCGAAGGAAAGGCTCGGATTTTTAATAGCGAAGAGGAGACGATTAAAGCTATTTATGAAAAGAAAATAAAAGAAGGCGAGGTTATCGTTATTCGCTACGAGGGACCCAGGGGAGGACCCGGAATGAGAGAAATGCTCTCCCCTACCGCAGCACTGGTAGGAATGGGATTATCCGAGTCAGTAGCTTTGCTTACCGATGGACGATTTTCAGGAGGAACAAGAGGTCCTTGCATCGGCCATATTTGTCCTGAGGGAGCAGTAGGAGGCCCGATTGCTCTCTTAAAAGATGGAGATGAGATTCTCATTGACATTCCAGAGAGAAAACTAGAGGTAAACTTATCAAAAGAGGTACTTAACGAAAGAAAAAGGAATTGGAGGAGACCTTCTCCTAAAGTAAAAGAAGGCTATTTAGCTCGCTACAGCGAGCTCGTAGGCCCTGCCAGCGAAGGGGCAATACTAAAATCGTCGCTTGTTGCTCGTCGCTCGTAACTCGAAAAGAAAAAAGAGAAACGAAGTACTAAATACGATATACGAGATATCTGCGTCCAAAAAGGGAAGAAATCTAATGTCCGAACAGAATAAACTTCAACTGCTAGCAATACCTGATATTTTGAAGATTAAAACTTACCAGCCAGGTAAACCCATGGAAGAGGTAAAAAGAGAGTTAGGACTAAAAAAAGTAATCAAACTTGCTTCTAACGAGAATCTTCTCGGCCCATCTCCTAAAGCAGTTAAGGCTATCAAGAATTATACCTCAATGATTAACTTTTATCCGAATGGGAGTGGATATTACTTAAAGAAAGCTCTGGCAGAAAAACTGGGGTTGGAAGATAGTAGAATTATCCTGGGAAACGGCTCTGATGAAATCGTTTCTTTAATTACGCGGGTATTTCTTCAAAAAGGTGAAGAGACGATAATGGGAGACCCTTCTTTTTTAATGTACGGAATAGATACCCAGCTCAGTCAGGCAAGGGTTATTTCTATTCCCTTAAATGATTTCAGGCTGGACCTATCAGCTATGGCTAAAGCTATAAGTCCTAAAACGAAATTAATCTTCATTAGCAATCCTAATAATCCCACCGGTACCATTGTAAAAAAGGACGAAGTAAAGAGTTTCTTGAAAGAGATTCCTTCCCGAATTTTAGTAATCTTTGATGAGGCTTACTCTGAATATGTAGAAGATAAAGATTATCCTCAAACTATAGATCTTATAGATGGGGAAAATAATGTTATCGTCTTGCGCACTTTTTCTAAAATCTATGGCCTGGCCGGTCTAAGGATAGGATACGGAATTGCTAAATCAGAAATCATGGAAATACTTAACCGGGCCCGCCCTCCTTTTAACGTAAATTCTCTGGCCCAGGTAGCTGCCTTAGCCAGCCTAAAAGATAAGAATCAGATTACCCGAAGTAGAAAGCTAGTCAAAGAAGGAAAAAAGTTTCTTTATTCTCATCTTAAGAGGCTTAAACTCTCCTTCATTCCCACAGAGGCCAATTTTATCCTAATCAAGATAGGAGAAAAGACCTCAGATGTCGAAAAAAGATTACTCAAAGAAGGAATAATTGTAAGGAGAATGGGAGCATACAATCTCAGTGATTGCATAAGGGTGACCATTGGAACAAAAAAGCAAAATGAACAGTTCATCAAAGCCCTGGATAAAGTTCTCTCTTCAACCTAAAAAAAACTTAATTATAGCTATTGATGGACCAGCAGGCTCGGGAAAAAGCACCACGGCCCATCTTTTAGCTAAGAGACTGAGTTATTCATACCTGGATACAGGAGCAATGTATAGAGCCTTGACATGGAAGGCTTTAAAAGATAAAGTAAATATTAAGGATGAAAAAGCTCTTTCTCAGCTAGCTAAAAAGATACAAATTTGTTTAAAGCCCGGATCCAATGTGGAAACTAAGGTTTACCTGGATAACAAAGATGTAACCTCTTTAATTCGCTGCCCAGAGATAAATAAATATGTTTCTTTAGTTTCAATTGTAAAAGGGGTTCGGGAGGCAATGGTTGCTCAACAAAAAAAGCTCGGTAAACACGAAGGTATAGTAGCTGAAGGTAGAGATACCACAACAGTAGTCTTTCCAAAAGCCGATATCAAAATTTTCCTTAATGCCTCTTTTGAGGAGAGAGTTGAGAGACGCTGGAAAGAGGAAAAAACCAAAGGTATTTCTTCAAATAAAGAAAAAGTAGCTACTGGACTTCTCGAGCGGGACAGAATAGATAGCCAAAGAAAAACCTCTCCTTTGAAAATCTCCGAGAAAGCAATAGTTATAGATAACACCCATTTAAGTATCTCTCAAACAGTGGACAAGATATTAAAACAAGTTAAAAAAACCATTAAATGAAAGAAACTCCCCTTTGGTATAGTCTGTTGCGGGGACCGGCTATAATAATCTTTAAAGTTTTCTTTGCCGTAAAGATCCGGGGAAAAGAGAATGTTCCTTTAAAAGGGGGAGCAATTCTTGCTTCTAATCACCTAAGTTATTTTGACCCTATTGTCTTAGGTCTTCTCGCTCCCCGCAAGATTAATTTTATGGCTAAAGAAGAGCTCTTTGAAAATTTTCTTTTTCGTCTTTTAATAACCAAACTAGGAGCTTTTCCCGTTAAAAGAGAAAGAGTAGATAAAACAGTCTACCAAAAGGTTTTGGATCTTTTAAAAAAAGGAGAACTCCTCGTTCTTTTTCCAGAAGGAACAAGAAGCTGGGAAGGAAAACTTGGACGCCTGCAGCAAGGAACAGCGAGAATAGCTCTTAGAGCAAACGTGCCCTTAGTGCCTGTCATTATTCGAGGAACAGAAAAGGTCTTGCCTAGAGGAAAAAAGATGATAAGATTAGCTAAGATAGAGGCGCGGATAGGAGAACCCTTAAGAGGTAAGAAATCTAAAAAAGAAGATGTTAAAACCTCCATAGAGAGACTCCATAAGAAATTGGAAAACAGTATGAGGATGCTTTTGAAATGTTAATGTCGTTAATATCGTTAGGTGAAGATAAGAAAATAACTAACTAACTATACAATGCAAATATTTCTCCCTGAGAAAATTGGCCTTTGCTTTGGAGTAAAAAGAGCTTTAAAATTAACCCTGGACGAGATCAAAAGGAATAGGAAAGTTTATATTCTGGGAGATCTAATTCACAATCCTCAAGTAGCAGAAAACTTGCGAAGAAGAGGCATTAAGTCCATAGGGAACCTATCTCAAATTAAAGAAGGAACATTAATTATTAGGTCCCATGGAGAAGATCCTTCTGTAATAAGAGAGGCAAGAAAAAGAAAATTAAGAGTATTGGATGCTACCTGCCCTTATGTACTAAAGGTGCAAAAAATAGTAAGATCTCTTTCTCAAGAATCTTACCGGGTGATCATCGTAGGCACGGATACCCATCCTGAGGTAAGGGGAGTAATAGCTAACGTAAAAAAGGGGAGAGTTTACGTAGTTAAAAACTCCCAAGAGACAGAAAAACTCCCCTTTTTAAAAAAAGCAGGGATAGTAGCTCAAACTACAGAGAATATTGAGAACTTTAGCCGTATTGTGAAGAGATTAATAGAAAAAACAAGCGAGTGTAGAGTTTTTAATACTATATGCAGAATAATAAGAGAGCGTCAGGAAGAGATAAGGAAGTTAGCCAGAGAAGTTGAAGCAGTAATAGTAGTGGGTGGATATAACAGCTCTAATACTCATCAATTAGTTAAATTGTGTCAATCCTTAGAAGTAAAAACCTGTTTTGTTGAAAAAGAGGAAGATCTGAGTATGAAAGAGTGGAAGGGAATAAAAAGAGTTGGTATCACCGGAGGAACCTCTACCCCTGAAGAGGTGATAGAGAAGATAAAAAATAAATTACTAAATCAAGGAGGTAAGGGAACTTAAAGTGTCTAAGTCAAAAGAGGAAAGATTCCTAGATAAAGCCACTGATAAAATAATGAGGGAAAAGATAGGAGAAAAGAGAGAAAAGAAAATAGATGATTTTGGTAAAATAGTCCAGGAATATGGAAACTTCTACTTCCCGAAAAAAGGAGATATAACAGAAGCTAAAGTTGTACAAACCAATAAAGAAGGAATTCTCATGGATGTAGGTGCAAAATCGGAAGGCTTTATGCCCTGGGAAGAACTTACAGCAAAAAGAGAACAACCCCTTCAGTCAGGGGAAAGTATGCAAGTTTATATCTCAGAGAAAAGTGAAAAAGGACAGCTCTTGTTATCTGAGAGAGAGGCAGATTTTCGCCTAAGTTGGGCAAAATTTGAGGAGGCGTTTAAACAGAACGAATCTATAGTGGTAAAAGTGAAGAAAATAGTAAAAGGAGGGCTTCTCGCCAGTCTAAATTCACTAAATGCTTTTATTCCTGCCTCTCATATAAGTTTAAATAAAGGGGATAACCTCAAAGAATTCATTGGAAGAGATATCAGTGTCAGAGTTATTAAATTAGAAAAAAACTTGAAAAATATAGTTCTTTCCAGAAAGCTCTTCCTTCTAAAGGAAAAAGAGAAGAGGAAAGAAAAGACCTTGGCCAGTTTAGAAGAGGGAAAAATCGTTGCCGGAAGAGTAAGTTCTATAACTAAATTTGGCATCTTTGTGAATTTGGGAGGAATTGATGGATTAATTTACCCAGAGAATCTTTCCTGGGAATGGGTGAAGGACCCGCAGGATCTACTTTCAAGAGGAGACGAAATAAAAGTAAAGGTATTAAAACTGGATAAAGAGAGAGGAAAGATTTCCTTAGGTCTAAAACAAACCAAATCCGATCCCTGGACAGAAGTCAAAAAGAAATATGAGATAGGCTCACTCGTCGAAGGAAAGGTTACCCATCTCACAAATTTTGGAGCTTTTGTGAGGCTCGAAGAAGGATTGGAAGGTTTAATTCATATCTCCGACCTTTCCTGGAACAGACGTACAGGACACCCAAAAGAGGTCCTGCAAGAAGAAGAAAAAGTAGAGGTGAAGATATTAGATATTGATGTAGAGAAAAAAAAGATTTCCTTAGGTTTAAAACAAACCAAATCCGATCCCTGGAAAAAGCTCTTGCAAAAATATAAAGTAGGAGATATAGTTTCTGGTAAGGTCCAGCAGATAACTAACTTCGGCGTTTTTGTCAATTTGGCTTCAGGAATAGATGGACTTATCCATGTTTCGGAATTAGATAAGGAATATGTCCCCCATCCAGAAAAGGTCACTTCTATAGGAAAAGATGTAAAGGCAGAAATTGTAGAAATCGATGAGAAAAAACGACGAATTAGACTTAGTGTACGCCGGTTGATAAAAACAAAAAAAGAAACAAAGAAAAAAGGGAAAGAGGAGAAAATCAACAGCCTTCCTTCTTTTGAGGAAGATGGAATCGTAATAGGAGATTTCATCGAGGAGAAAATGAAAAAAAAGCTAAAAAAAGGTTTTTGAAAGAATGATTATTATTTTTTCGTTGATTTTAATTATAGGTTACTTTTTGGGCTCTATTCCTTCGGGCTACCTGATAGGGAAACTTCTTAAAAAAATAGATATAAGAGATTTTGGCAGCGGTAATGTAGGATTTGCCAATGCTTTGCGTGTTTTAGGACTTTTCCCTGGTCTCTTAGTACTAACTATAGATATAGCAAAAGGAGTAGTTTCCGTCTACTTAGGAATCCTTCTTGCACCACTCCTTGGATTTGCTCCTCAAGTAACCGGTGGAATATCTGGACTCTTATCTATCCTAGGACATAATTGGCCTATATTTTTAAAATTCAGAGGAGGAAAAGGAGTAGCTGTAACAGCTGGTGTATTTTTAATCCTTACTCCTTTCCCTTTTCTATTCTCCGCTCTAATGATGGTGGGAGTGATAGTTTTTACCCGCTATGTCTCCCTCGGCTCAATGATGGCGGCAGGGAGTCTACCTTTTTTCATTTGGTTCTGGATGCCAAGTAAAGCTCAATTTTGCCTTACTCTAAGTATAATGGGAGCTTCTCTTATTTTATTTAGACATCGAAGCAACATAGAACGACTTCTGAGAGGGAAAGAGAGAAAAATTGGAGAGAAAGTGAAAATATAGCGAATAGCGGGTAGCGTATAGCGTTTAGGAAAGACAAAAATAACCCTCACCCTATTTTTTGTGGGAGAGGAAATGGAGCGAAGCGATACTATCCACTAAACGCTATGCGCTCTACGCTAAATAAATAAAGGAGGAGAGAATGAACAAAGCTGAGTTGGTAGGAGAAGTAGCCGGTCAGGTGGGTTTAACAAAGAGGGTATGTAGAGAGGCAATAGATGCGATAACCTCAACCATCACTGACTCTCTGGCTAGAGGAGAGAAAATCACCTTAGTTGGCTTTGGAAGTTTTAAAGTGAGGAAGAGAAAAGCACGTCGAGGAAGAAATCCTCAAACGGGTAAGGAGATCCAGATTCCGGCTAAAGATGTTCCTAAATTTGAACCAGGTAAGAATTTAAAAGAAGCGGTAGCCTAAAGGAATTATTCTAAGGAGAAATTTTAAAAGAGAGACCAGGCCTAAACATCGTCACTCGTATCTCGTTGTTCGCATCTCGTCAATCAAGTTTTTTGAATTTTGAGTGTCGAACTTCTTGCAGCGCCCTTCTGTATTTTGTTGTTTGCCTTAAAGTCTTTTTACGAGATACGAGATACAAGCAACGAACAACGAAATGTTAGGCCTGGTCTCAAAAAATACATCGATATGATAATGTATTCCTATGCTTCAAAATAGTGAAAATAAGGAGCAGAGAGATATTATCCCAGATAAATATTTTTGTATAGGAGAAGTAAGTAAGATTACTCATCTTCCTCCTTATATCCTTCGTTTTTGGGAAACTCAATTCAAGGAGCTTCGTCCTCAAAAAAGTCGCGGTGGACATCGACGTTACCAAAAAAAAGATGTTGAATTGGTTCTCTGGATAAAAAATCTATTATATGAAAAGAAATTCACCATTAATGGGGCTCGAAAAGAACTAAGAGACAGACAAAGAAAAGATTGGCTTGACCCTCTTATTATAAAAAAAGAACTGCAAGAGACACTTCAGATATTAGAATAAGAGTACCTCAGGACAATTCCTCTCTGTCGCTGTATATCCGCTTTGGATTATTTCTACTCAGCTTCTTCGAGGAATGTCTTTCGGTAAGCGTATAAATAGACCTAAAAAATACTTCGGGGCGTAGCGCAGCCTGGTTTAGCGCACTTGCATGGGGCGCAAGAGGTCACCGGTTCGAATCCGGTCGCCCCGACCAATTCGTATCTCGTTGCTCGTCGTTCGTATCTCGAAAAGAAGAAAAAAATAAATGATTGACAAGGTACGAATAACAAAATACGAGTTATAAATAATGAAAAGAAAAAAGAGTATATTTGGAAAAAATTGATCACGAATCTCATATGTTCACAAACTTAATCAAAAAGATTAATCGACGAGAGGCGAGCAACGAGCAACGAATTTTAGGGAGTGCTAGATGTATCAATACAGTAAATGGTTAATATTATTTATAATAGGAGTGGCAACTTTAGCCATCTGGGCTATCTATCCTCTTGAAGAAAAGATAAACCTGGGCTTAGATTTAAAGGGAGGTATGCATGTTATATTGGAAGCAGATACTAGCAAACTTCCTGAGGGAGAAAGTCCTAGAGATGCGGTAGATTTAGGACTGGAGATTATCAGAAATAGAATTGACCAGTTTGGAGTAAGGGAGCCCAGCATCGCTCGCCAAGGGGATAAAAGAATAGTCGTAGATTTACCAGGAATAGAAGATCCACAAAGGGCAGTGGAACTCATTGGAAAAATTGCCCTTCTGGAATTCAAACTGGTAGACGAAAAAGGAGACATAGATAAGGCTCTTCAAGGAAATATCCCCCCCGAAGACGAGATACTTTATAAATATGAAAACTCAAAGAAAAAGCCATACCTGGTAAAAAAGAAGGCTCTTTTGTCGGGTAATGATATTAAAGACGCCCGGGTAGAAATTGGACAATGGGGAGAGCCTTACATAGGTTTAGATTTTAAGCCTGAGGCAGCAGAGAAATTTGCTGAGATTACGGGCCAACATGTAGGAGAAAGACTGGCTATAATATTAGATAACGTAATTCAATCTGCTCCTGTGATAAAGACTCGTATTTCTGGTGGTAAGGCGCAGATTACAGGAAACTTTACCATGGAGGAGGCTAACGAACTAAAGATTGTTCTCAGAAGCGGTGCTTTGCCCATTCCATTTGATATTATTCAGAACACTATTGTAGGTCCCTCCCTGGGGAAAGATTCTATCCAGAAGGGTCTTCTAGCGGGATTCATTGGTTTCTTCGCTGTTGTCCTTTTTATGATTTTTTATTATAAGAAAGCGGGCTTAATTGCTGATGCGGCGCTTCTATTAAATTTACTCTTTATATTAGGAGCCCTGGCCGCCTTAAAAGCAACTCTAACCCTTCCCGGTATTGCTGGAATCATTCTTATCATCGGGATGAGTATTGATGCTAATGTTATCATTTTCGAGAGAATAAGAGAGGAGCTAAAGGAAGGAAGAGCTCCTCGCTCAGCAGTAGATGCCGGCTATAATAAGGCTCTGAGAACCATCCTCGATGCAAACATCACCACCTTGATTGTTGCTCTTATTCTTCTTCAATTTGGCAGCGGCCCGATAAAAGGATTTGCTATCACTTTATCCATTGGAATCCTGGCCAGTTTATTTACGGCCGTAGTGGTAACTCGGGTTATCTTTAACTTACTAATAGCAGGAAAACCCATAAAAAAACTGAGTATCTAGGAGAAACTCTAATGCGATTTTTTGGAGAAACAAAGATAGATTTTATTGCCTTAAGGAAGAAAGCTTTCATCATCTCAGGGATAATGATAGCCGCTACTCTTTTTTTGATTATTTCAAGAGGAGGATTAAAACTGGGCCTGGACTTCACAGGGGGAGTTGAAGTTCATCTTAAGTTCAGTGAATCTCCTTCTATTGCTTGGATAAGAGGGGTCCTGGCTGAAATTGGTTTAAGCAAAGCAGTCATACAGCAATATGGTAGAAAAGAAGAAAATCTTATCCTTATAAAACATAAAGTAGAGGAAGCTTCTCAGAATATAGCCTCAAAAATAATTGCTTATCGAGAAAAACAAGGTAAATTTACAAGTCTGGAGGAACTCAAAAATATTCCTGAAATAGAGGCACTAGGATATGAAAATCTAGCCAATTTCTTCACCCTTGACCCCTCCCAAGAAGAGAGAATTGATATTAACCAGGCAACAGAAGACTCTCTCGCTTCTCTTATTCTTTACCGCATCATTCCTATAAAAGCAAGTGCAAAAATTGAAGAAGCTATAAAAAAAGAGTTTGGGGGAGAAAAAAACACATTCTCACTTGAGGGCTCCAATTTCATAAGTCCTCAAGTGAGTAAGGAGCTTCGGAAAGATGCTATTTTAGCCATAATCTTTGCCCTGGTAGGCATGCTCGCCTACATTGCCTGGAGGTTTGAGTTAAGGTTTGCTGTGGGAGCAGTAGTTGCCCTGGTTCATGATGTCTTCATCAGCGTAGGAGCCCTAACCCTGGGAGGTTATGAATTTACCCTTCCTATAATAGCTGCTCTACTTACCATAATTGGCTATTCCTTGAACGATACCATTGTTGTCTATGACAGAATTCGGGAAAATTCTGAGGTCTACCGAAAGAAAAGAACATCCTCTAAAAAGATTCTCAACCTGGGCATCAATCAGTCTTTATCTCGCACGGTTATCACCTCCTTAACTACTTTCCTGGTGGTTCTAATTTTATTCCTCTGGGGAGGAGCCGTAATCCATGGATTTGCCTTTGCTCTTTTAGTAGGAATAGTAATAGGAACATATTCCTCCATTTTTGTGGCCACACCAGTAATTTATAGCTGGAGAAGGAGTAGAATGCGGAAAAGATGAGAATCTTAATAGCCGCCGGGGGCACAGGAGGCCATCTTTATCCAGCCTTAGCCATAGCCTCTTACCTCAAAGAACACCATTTAGTTAGCCGTATCCTCTGGGTAGCAGGAAAAAAAGATTTGGAGAGAGAGCTTATCCCCTTGCAGGGATTTGAATTCAAGCAGATAAAGACTCAAACTTTTCCCAGAGCCTTATCTATAAAATGGGTCAGCTTTGGGGTAAGCCTGGTGGTATCCTTTTTCCAATCTTTCCTCATTCTCTGGCAATTTAAACCGTCCATAGTAATAGGAATGGGTAGTTTTCACTCATATCCGGTGGTGACGCTTGCTTTCCTTTTTGGTATTCGGAGCCTTATATGTGAACAGAATGTATATCCCTCCCTTACCAACAGGTTTCTTTCCTGGTACGCCTCAAAAATAGCCACCAGTTGGGCTCAAACAAATGAGTATCTGTCCCGAAGAGTAAAAAATAGGATCCAGCTCATTGGTAATCCCATCCGCTCTGAAATTCTCAAGGCAAAAAGAGAAGAAGGAATAAAGAAGCTCGATTTAGACAAAAACAAATTTACCCTTCTTTTCCTGGGAGGCAGTCAAGGAGCTCACAGTCTAAATAAATCTGGAGCAGAAGCGATTAAACTATTAGATAAAGAAAAGATAGCTACAGAAATTCAGGTAATATTTATCACTGGAAGAAACGATGTAAAATGGGCAAGAGACTTCCTTAAATCTTTGGAGATTAAATCCTTGACTTTTCCCTACTTAGAGGAAATACGATATGCTTACGCCGCTTCTGACTTGGTCATCTGCCGAAGTGGAGCGGGAGCTATAGCTGAGATTACTGCCCTGGGACTACCCAGTATCCTCATCCCTTATCCTTATGCTGCAGAAGGACATCAATACAAGAACGCTAAAATCCTACAGGAAAAAGGAGCAGCCTGTATTATTATTGAAAAGAACCTTACTAAAGAAAGGCTAAAAAAATTACTTTTAGACTTAATAGGCAACAAACCTCTGCTTGAAAAAATGAGTAGACAAAGTAAGAAGTTAGGCAGACCTCAAGCTGCCAGGAAAATGGCGGAGTTAGTCTGTGAGATGGGGAAAAAGCTATGCTAAAAGGGGTTCGATCCATCCATTTTATAGGCATCGGGGGAATTGGAATGAGTGGGTTAGCTAAAGTGCTGTTAGAGAAAGGATACCTCATTAGTGGCTCGGATAGAAAAAAGAACACCCTTACAGAGCACCTGGAGAAAAGAGGAGCAACTATTTATCAGGGACACATCTCTTCTCATCTTGCAGGAGCCGACTTAGTAGTAACCTCTTCCACCATCCCTTCTCTCAATCCTGAAGTTCAAGAAGCAAAAAGAAAAAAAATTCCTCTTATCTCAAGAGGTGCCCTTTTGGGTGAGCTGGTCAATGAAAAGGAAGGGATTGTTGTCGCTGGAACTCATGGAAAAACTACTACTACTTCTCTCATCTGCTCGCTTCTTCACCGAGGAGGTAAAAATCCTACTATGTTTATTGGGGGGGAACTTAATGATATTGGCGGCAATAGCCAATTAGGCAAGAGCGAATATGTAGTGGCAGAAAGTGATGAATCTGATGGCTCTTTTTTATTTCTCTCTCCCAAAATCTCGGTTCTTACAAGCTTAGAAGATGATCATCTGGACTATTATGGCTCGGAGGCTAGGCTCTTCGGAGCATTTATTCAATTTCTTAGAAGGTTAAAACCTGGAGGAACCTTGATTATTAATAAAGATAATCCTGGCCTGGATAAGGTTCTAAAAGGAAGTTCTTTAGCCGCTTCTCAAAAATTAATCATCTATGGAATCAACTCCCCTGCTCACCTTTTAGCAGAGAATATAAAACTGGAACAATTTGGCTCTTCTTATGAGGTTAACTATAAAGGCAGAAGTATGGGAAATATAAATCTTTCTTTACCTGGAAAACACAATATATATAACTCCTTAGCCAGCATTGGCGTAGGAATAACTCTGGGAATAAAATGGAATGAAATTAAAGAAGCCCTTTCTCTTTTTAAGGGAATAAAAAGAAGGTTTGAGGTAATAGGAGAAAAATTCGGCATTTTAGTAGTGGACGATTATGCTCATCACCCTACCGAGATTGAAGTAACCCTAAAAGCAGCAGCAAGACTGGGAAGACGAGTAATTGCCATCTTCCAACCTCACCGTTACAGCCGAACTAAAATGCTTCTTTCTAAATTCGCTCACTCTTTTGAAAGAGCAGATATTCTTCTTTTAACCAGCATCTACGCTGCGGGAGAAAATCCCCTTCCTGGAATAGACGGAAAACTGTTATTTGAAAAAGTTAAAGAAAAGCGAAGAAAACAAACATATTATTTTCCTACCTTTAAGGAAATGATCAATTTTTTAAAAAGAGAATCAAAAGAAGGAGATTTAATACTTACTCTAGGCGCAGGGGATATAAACAAGGTGGGGAAATTATTTCTTGGCTAGCGGTTAACGTTTGATGTACGAAGCTGAAAAAATAAACTTCTTGAGCTTTCTTGTTCTTTCTTCTTTTAACTCTCCAGTCCCCCATGGGAAAATCCCATAAAAAAAGGGGGCTGACCCCCAAAACACTACATAAAAGCGTAATACTTTGAGAGTCAGCCCCCAGATTGCTGCCTGCGTGAGCTGATAACTATATTAAATTGTCAATTCTAGTTTAAAGATAGCATAAAAATCTGAAGTGTCAAGCTACAAAACCTATCTTTTTTCTGATTGTTCTGGTATTTTTTGGTATCTTATTCAACTTATCCTCTATTTGCTTTTTTTCCTTGTAGAGAATTTCTGGAATAAAAGAGATGCATTTTTTTATACTCTCTCTAAAAATGTTCTTGAGCTTTTTGCAGTTTTCTAGGATATCGCTAAGGTACTCAACAGCCATCCTTAGCATATCTTCTTCCCCTCTATTCCTGGATACTCTTTAATTGTTGGTTTTACGCTGAATTCGCAAGAGGATAAAGTGACAGGTCGGTTACCTATATTTGCAGCTTTTAAAAAGGCTATTTTGTCACCTGTTAGAAATCCAGAGCCTAACTCTACTTTTATCCTAAACTTTTCTTTTATGGAATTTCTAATAGCTGTATAGGTGGATAAGCCAGCTCCCCATATTGCAACTATAGCAATTATGATTTGGATATAATTCATTTTTAATCCTTATATTTTGGTGTCCAAATAGTGTCCATGCAAGTTATAAAATCACATAAATTCATATAACTGGTTAGGAAAAGAAAATTGGCTAGAAAGCTTATCTGAATTAGGTTTGCTTCTTCTGGTCTTGCTTTTGGAATTTGCCTTGAATCGGATCCGCAATCCGATGCTCTATCCAACTGAGCTACAAGTACATATTTCGGGAATGTCTCCTATATCAAAACCACAGAATTCATAATTTTCCTTAATTTTATGTCATTTTCTGGACAATTCCCAAAAATTAAACGATGAATAAACCTTGTTTAGGCTTCTATCGTTGCTTCACCGAAATCTATCTTTACCTTAAGTTCTTTAAGGGTATTTAAACCTAATAATCCATCAACATAACTTTTTTGAGGTAAATCATGGCAGATTACCTTTCCGTTCTTAACTTCTTTATTACATACTCTTAACGAATCTATTTTAATTAAAGGTGCTCTTTCTATTCCGCTCGCCGTGATCAAAGTCACCCTTTGTACAGAGATATCAGGTCTATAACCCAATGCTTCTGCTATCTCCCATGGAATCATCGTGTAAGTTGCTCCCGTATCCACAGCCATCTTTATCCTTCTTTTTACTATCTTACCTTCTAAAGTTACATCTAAAACGATAACGGGAAGACTGGGATCGAACTTTAACTTAGCCATTAAAAGCCACCGCATATCCTTTTTTAGGAATTTTCCCAGAATAGGTTATATATAGGTCATCTTTCAATTTCCTTTGTTTCTCGTAAATTTCATCCCTATTTTTGCTGTGTAAAATCAGTTTTCCTTCTCTCGGCCTATCTAATTCATCCGTCTTTAAAACCTTTATCAAGAGCCACTCATCCTTATACTCCTTCATTATGTCTTCTATTTTATCTTGCATAAAAGCCTCCTCTATAAGTTCTGAGGTACGGAATGTGTGACACAGCCTGATTGCGAGGAGTTCTGAAAGCCTTCAGGCTGTTACTATACGTCTCCTCTTTTGAGAAGCAGCTGGATTACAACCTAGATATTCTGCAATACTGCTGTTTATGATAGTGGTTACAGCCCCTGTATCTAAGGCTACTTCTACATCTGCTGTTTTATTACCATGCTCTAATTTCATGGTTATAATTATTAAAGAACCTGTCTTTTCAAAAGGATATTTCATAGGATTACTGATAAATCTTTGTCCACTGTACCTAAATACCTTATAGCTATATTGTTCTCTCTACTTTCTAACATTGCTTTATCAATTTTTTCTCTATCCTCACTGTAGAAAAGGACTCTCCCCTTTTTTATCTTGTGAGTTTTACTATAAACAGGATCTACTATGAGAACCCATTAATTGTGATATTTTCTCTTTATCTCTGTAATATTTAATAAAGCTGGTTTCATAAAAGTTGCCTCCTGATAAAAGTAATGACTGGCTTTTTCCCCCTCACCTCAATCCTCTCCCCAGAGGGGAGAGGAAATACGCAATACGCATCACGCAATACGAGATACGAGATACGAACAACGAGCGACGAATTATATCGCTGGAGCAACGGTAAGGATTTTCTTAGCTTGCTCTGGATAGTGGGCAATAAAGAGAAGTTCATCATTAGTAAGAGGTTTTTGTGTATGTACATTAGCATAGCGAGCCAGCTCCAGAACTGTATAAGTCTCTTTTTCATCCTTAAACTCAATTTCTAATTTCTCATATACATCTCTAAATCCCTTAATCCCTCCATATTCTCCTGTAGTTATCTCTCTACCCGTTTCCACTATTTCTGGCTCCCCTCTTCCCAAATCCTCAAAATCATAAAGCTCATAGTTACGCCTATCTTTCAAGGCTCCATTAGCATGAATTCCTGATTCGTGAGCAAAGGCATTTCCTCCCACCCCTACCTGATTTATGGGGATGGGAACACCAAAAGCATAAGAGGCATATTTGGCAGTTCTCCAGGCTTTAGAGAGGTTCACTCTTTCGTCCAATAAATTCAAATCTTTCAGGCCACTGGATTTGCGTAAAGCTAAAATTACAGAAACAAGGTCTGCATTTCCTGTCCGCTCTCCTATACCGTTAATCGTAGTATTAATGTAAGCGTCTACTCCTGCCTCAATAGCTCCTTTTGCTCCAGCTATTGAACAGGCCACTCCTACACCAAGATCATTATGGCAATGAAGTTCTATGGGAATTCGAACCTCTTTAGCCAGATTTTTTACCCGCTGATAAATGGTAAAAGGATCATCGTAGCCCAGCGTATCACAATATCTTATCCTGTCAGCACCATGTTCTTTGGCTGTCTGAGCAAATTTTATTAAAAACTCATCATCGGTCCGAGAGGAATCTTCGGCGTTAACACCTACGGTCATTCCTCCTTTTTTTGCCTCCTCAAGTGCCTCTATCATCATCCCTATTATGCTGGGTTTAGAAGGGTTCTCTTTAGGATCTCTTACTACTCTGCCTTCAAATTTGCCCTTCACCATTTGCCCTGAGGTGGAAATAGAGATATTGATGTGTTTGAGTCCTATCTGGTGAGCCTTCTTCACATCGTCCTTGACTGCTCTACACCAACCACTGAGGATTATAGGTCGAAGGACTCCCATCTTAGCCAGCTCAAGATTAGCCTCAAGGTAATTTATCTCGTGGTTAGTAAAGGGAAAACCAAATTCTGACTGGTAAATCCCCATCTCATTTAAATAGAGATTAATGAGAGTTTTTTCTAACTTGGCCAAACCCAATCTAGATGTCTGAACTCCATCTCTATTGGTAACATCTATAATGTAGATTTTATTTTGCTTTTTAGACATTTCACCCTTTTTTCTTCACTTCCACCTCTAAAGGAATTTCTACTTCTGGATGCAGTTTAAGAAGAACTTCTTTGATTCCGATAACTCGAATGGGTTCGGTTAGATTAACTTTCCTATGATCTATTTCCAAATTTAATTTTTTCTTAATCTCCTGAACGATATCCTGAGAAGTAACCACCCCAAATAATTTTCCTTCCTCCCCCATATCTCTTTGCAATATCAATCTTACCTTTTTGAGTTTCTCTGCTACTTTCAGAGCTTTCAATTTCCCTCTTTCCTTTTTTTGTTGAGCAACTCTTTTCCTTTCCTCCCACTGCTTAACATTACTGGAAGTAGCTCTCAGGGCCAGGTTCTTTGGAAGAAGGAAATTTCGTGCATAGCCACTGGCTACTTCTACTATCTCTCCCTTTTTTCCAATATTATCAACTTTTTCTCTTAATATAATCTTCAAGATTATTCCTTTCAAAAAATGGGAGTAAAAGCCTCGCAAGAAACTCGGGAAATGTCCTGAGGCATTTCTTATTATACGCTTGCCGAAGGACATTTTCTGAAGGAGCCTTATATATTCCGTAAAGCAATTCTGATTGCTTATAGAAGCTACCTTAACGAGGCTTCGAGTGGAGGAAAAAGAAAAATATAC
>DAOWIY010000051.1 GCA_030640665.1 Clostridia bacterium | reverse complement strand
GAGGCTTCGTTGACCAAATTCTCTATATCTGAACCCACAAAACCAGGGGTTCTTCGTGCTAAAACCTTAATGTCCACTTCTTTGGCTATAGGTTTATTTCCCATATGAAGAGCTATAATAGCCTCTCTTTCTTTTATATCAGGAATGTTAACAGTAATTCGGCGATCAAACCTTCCTGGTCGAAGAAGAGCCATATCTAAAACGTCAGGACGGTTAGTAGCTCCTATAATTATTACCCCTTTACGAGGGCTGAAACCATCCAGTTCTACGAGCAACTGATTTAAGGTCTGTTCTTTTTCGTCATGCCCTCCTCCAATACCCGCAAACCTCTGCCTACCTACGGCATCCAGCTCATCAATAAAAATAATAGAAGGAGCACTTTTTTTCCCTTGTTCAAAGAGATCGCGCACTCTTGAAGCTCCCACTCCTACAAACATCTCCACAAAATCTGAACCACTAATGTTGAAAAAAGGAACGCCAGCTTCTCCAGCTACAGCTCTTGCTAGAAGAGTTTTTCCACATCCAGGAGGACCGACTAAGAGTATTCCTTTGGGAATCTTCGCTCCCAGCCTTTGAAATTTCTGAGGATGCTTTAAAAACTCAATTATCTCCTGAAGCTCCTCCTTAGCCTCCTGTGCCCCAGCCACATCCTTAAAGGTAACTTTGACTGCATCCTTGGAAGTCATTCTAGCTCTACTCTTGCCAAAAGAAAGGGCTCTATTCCCAGTAATACGCATCTGTCTAACAATATAAATCCAGATTCCTACAAATATCAAAATAGGCAAGAGCCCTCCCAAAAGGCTAACTAACCAGGAAGAGCCTTCTGGATAAGCTTCGATCTCCACCCCCTTTTCCCGCAAAGTCTTAATTAACTCAGGGTCCTCAGGAGCATACGTGCTAAATCGGAGTCCTTCATCAATCTTTCCACTTATAAGGTGACCCCTTATGGTAACCTTGTCAATCTGACCTCTCTCCACCATGCTTAGAAACTGAGTGTAGGAAAGTTCGGTCTGCTCCACCCCGGATCCCAGACGGATGAAATTAAAGAGAGAGATAACAATCAAGAATATTATAAGAAGAAGAAAAAGGTTTCTGTTGAATTTATTCTTCTTTAAAGGTTGTTTGGGTGGTAAAGAACCCTTAGGTTTTTGATCATTCATCTTTTTTTATTCTCCCCTTTTTATTTCCGCTACCATTCTAACATAAATAGGAAAAAGTGCAAGGTTTTTGGTGTTTCTTCATTTTATTCTCTCTATAATAGCTTCGGCCATTTCCTTTGTCCCTACGGCGGTAGGATCATTAAAGGTAGGTTTTAAGTCGTAGGTAACTTTCTTTCCTTCCTCAATCACTCTGGCTACTGCTCTCTCCAATCTATCAGCAGCCTCTTTTTCTCCTAAAAACTTAAGCATCATCACTCCAGAAAGAATCATCCCTGTAGGATTAACTTTGTTCATTCCCTTATATTTAGGAGCACTGCCATGGGTGGGCTCAAAGACAGCATACTCATTTCCTATGTTTGCTCCCGGCGCTATCCCCAGCCCTCCTACTAGACCTGCACATAGATCAGAAATAATATCTCCATAAAGATTGGGCAGCACCAGGACATCATAGTTTTCAGGTTTTTGAACTAGCTGCATACACATATTATCAATTAATCTTTCTTCGAACTCTACTTTTCCCTCATATTTATGAGCTACTTTCCTGGCTACCTTCAAGAATAGTCCATCACTAAACTTCATAATATTTGCTTTATGGACAGCGGTCACCTTTCTCCTATTATTCCTAAGAGCATATTTAAAAGCAGCTTCTACTATTCTTTTAGAAGCATAGATAGAAATAGGCTTAATGCTAATTCCTGAATCCTCTTTTATTTTTGTGCCTTCCAATCTATGAATAAAATTGATGAGCTCTTTTGTCTTTTTCCTGCCTTCCTCGAACTCAATCCCCGCATATAAATCCTCTGTATTTTCTCGCATCACCACTATATCTACACCCTGGAAGTTAGTTCTAACCCCAGGATAATACTTATAAGGCCGAAGGCAAATATATAAATCCAGAGCCTTTCTCAAAGCTACGTTTACACTACGAAAGCCTTCCCCTACCGGTGTGGTAATGGGACCTTTCCAGGCTACTTTATTTCTCTTTATGGAGTCAATCACCGAAGGAGGAAGGAGACAATTGTATTTCTCTATAGCTGACATTCCTGCCTCTACAACTTCCCATTCAACCCTCACTCCAGTAGCTTCCAGGCAGCGCTGCGCCGCCCCGGTCACCTCAGGGCCAATTCCATCCCCTGGAATTAAAGTAATTTTGTACATTTCAATGCCTCTTTGCCAGGATAGATAGCTTCACTCCCCAATTCTTCCTCTATTCTTAGAAGCTGATTATATTTAGCTATCCTCTCACTTCGGCAGCAGGAGCCCGCCTTAATCTGACCTGTTCCCATTCCCACAACCAAATCAGAGATAGTAGTATCTTCAGTTTCCCCTGACCTATGAGAGACAACCGCTGTATAACCATATTTTTTAGCCATCTGAATGGCCTCAATAGTTTCGGTAAGGGTGCCAATCTGATTTAGTTTAATGAGAATAGAATTAGCCACCCCCATATCTATTCCTTTCTTGAAACGATGAGTATTGGTAACAAAAAGGTCATCTCCTACTAGCTGAATTTTTCCTCCCAATTTCTGGGTTAACAATTTCCAGCCCTCCCAGTCATCCTCTGCCAATCCATCTTCTATGGAAAGAATAGGAAAATCAGCCACCAGATTCTCATAGAACTCAACCATTTCTTGGGAATTTTTCTTCGGGCTCTTTTCAGCTTTCAAGATGTAGGCTCCCTCCTCATAAAAACTGGAAGCAGCAGGATCCAAAGCTAAGGCTATATCCTTTCCTCCTTTATATCCCGCTCTATTTATAGCCTCCATAATTACCTCCAGGGCCTCTCTATTAGAAGAAAGGTCAGGAGCAAAACCCCCCTCATCTCCTACTGCTGTATTATAATCCTTTTTCTTCAAAACCATCTTTAGATAGTGGAAGGTTTCGCAAGAAATACAGAGAGCCTCCTCAAAACTAGAAGCCCCTATAGGCATAATCATAAATTCTTGCAAATCTACATTATTATCAGCGTGCTTTCCCCCATTTAAAACATTCATCATGGGAACGGGAAGGAGCTTTGCCTTTTTTCCTCCTAAATATCTGTAAAGGGGCAGCCCCGAAGAGCTAGCGGCTGCCTTTGCTGTAGCTAAAGAAACACCTAAAATAGCATTTGCTCCCAATTTTTGTTTATTGGCTGTTCCATCTAAGTCAATTAATAACTTATCCATCTCGGTCTGATGGAGAGCATCCTTGCCTCTAATCTCTGGAAAGATAACCTCGTTCACATTTTTTACCGCCTTAGTTACTCCCTTACCCATCCATCTTTTTCCCCCATCTCTTAACTCCACCGCCTCATACTCTCCCCTAGAAGCTCCTGAAGGGACAGCAGCTCTACCACTGGACCCATCCTCTAGCGTTACTTCCACTTCTATAGTAGGATTTCCTCGAGAATCTAGGATTTGTCGTGCTCGTACATTTTTAATGCCTTTTGGCATGATTATGCCTCCTCTATTCTTATTCTTTTTCCATCCTTAGAAAATAGGGACAGGCTACTTTTTTTCTACTAGATTTATTCTTGGACAAAAAGTAGCCTGTCCCTTTTACTACGCTAAATGCTATTCATTCGATTTTGGGCGAGCTTAGCCTTATACTGTTTTAGCCTTTCCTCTAAATCAGAGGAGGATAAGGATAGTATTTCGGCAGCTAGAATGGCTGCATTTTTAGCTCCTGTACTCCCTATCCCCATAGAAGCAACAGGTACCCCACGCGGCATCTGAACAATAGAATATAAAGCATCTATACCTTGTAAAGACGAAGAAGCCAGAGGTATTCCAATTACCGGCAGGGTGGTATAAGCAGCAATTACTCCTGACAGGTGCGCTGCTTTTCCTGCTCCCGCAATAACTACCTTTATGCCTCGCTGTCTTAAGTCCCTAGCATAGCTTGCAGTAGCCTCAGGCATTCGATGAGCTGAAAGAACCTTTACTTCATAAGAAATGGTAAATTCATCCAGGGTCTCTAAACAATTCTTCATCACCGAACGATCAGACTCACTCCCCATCACCACACTCACTTGGATCTCAGACAATTTAAAAAATCCCCCTTTTCCACTAATAGACTACTTTATTCAAAGGATATTCTACAATTCCCTCTGCCCCTAATCCCTTAACTCTAGGAATCAGCTCTCTGGCCTGAGATTCATCCAGAATTACCTCCACCGCCCACCAATCTTCCTGGCTAAGTTTAGAAATGGTGGGATTTTTTAAGGCAGGCAGAGCATTAAGTACCTTTTGTAGATTAGCCTGAGAAACATTCATCTTTAGCCCTACTTTTCCCAACCCCTCTAATGCCCCCTCTAATAAAATAGCCAAATTCTTGATTTTTTCTCTTTTCCAGGTATCCTCCCAGGAGGATGGATTGGCAATCAACCAAGTGGCAGAACTTAAAACTGTATCTACAATACGAAGATTGTTAGCTTCCAGGGACCTTCCTGTCTCTGTAAGCTCAACGATAGCATCTACTAAATGAGGAGGTTTCACCTCTGTAGTGCCCCAGGAAAACTCTACCTCTGCGGCTACCCCTTTCTCTTCGAGGTAATTTCTGGTTACCCGAACTAATTCTGTAGCTATCCTTTTTCCTTCTAGATCCTTTACTTTTTTTATCTCCGAGTCAACAGGAACAGCCAGCACCCATCTTACTTTCTTTAATCCCTGTTTGGAATAAGCTAACTCCTTAACCTTTTTTACAACAGTTCCTCTTTCCAGAATCCAATCATAGCCAGCCAGTCCCACATCCAGCATCCCCTTTCCCACATAAAGAGGAATCTCCTGAGTTCGGATTAATAAACATTCTAATTCTTCATCATCAATAAAAGGAGCGTAGGACCTTTCCCCTATCCTGATCTGATAACCAGCTCTCCTGAATAAGTCAATACTCATCTTTTCCAGACTACCCTTGGGCAGCCCAATTTTTAACTTTTGCATCTTAATCCTTCTTTTTCTCTACGGAGTTTGATTGGACTTTTCCAATAAAGATATAGCCTTCTCTATCCGTGAAAGTTGGTAAGCTCCATCTTCTATAATTAAACTATTGGTGGCTTCGTCAATTTGGATAGAACCTCCTGAGGAAAGCAGACTCGACGATAGAAGAACTTCCTTTATAAGTTGAGGAGAAGAAAAGCAAAGAAGGAATGTCCTCTGCTTTTTTTGCCACTCAAAAGTACCAATTTTGTCAAGCATCTCTTGTATAATTTCTATTATATCCTCATTATCCCTCACCAGAACCGAATTAGGAGGAGCCTCTTTAGGATTTAACTCCACTACTCCTTGGACAGAGACAACTTCGCTTATTTGCTCAGCCATCTCACTGGCCAGAGCATATTTGAAACAAAATACTTTCTTGGTTCTCCCCTTTATTTCCCTTGGTGTAATAATACGGGGTTTAACCGTTATGAGAAGATTTCTGCTTTCCTCTACTTCCCTCCAGCTCTTAAAAAGATTACCTATCACAGGAAGCCAGGAGAGAATAGGAAAGCGAGTTAGAACTTTTGTCTTTTCTTTCTTTATCAATCCGCCAATTATAATAGACTCTCCACTTTTGACAGTAATATTGGTAGGGGAAATTTGACGACTGAAAATGGGGTGTTCAATATCACCTCCCGCTATATCACCTACTACGGAAACAATGGACATCTGAACTAGATCATCTCCAACAATTTTAGGTAATATTTGGAGAGTCACTCCCACCGTAGTATAATCCCAATCCTCTATACGATCCCCCTCTTCAGTAGTAGTAATGTCAGCTATGTAAGGAACTTCCTTGACAACATATATCCCAGCTACCTCTCCACTCATAGTAGTTACCCGAGGTGAGGAAAGAACTTCTGCCTTTCCCTCCTTGATAAGCATATTAAGAATGGTTTCGAATCTTTCTTCTCCTATTATCAGCTTATAAAAGGAAAAAGCAAGCGCCCCTGTTGTTCCCACTTCAGAAAGCGTTCCAGGACCATATTCCAGTCTGGTTCCCTCTCCTTCTGTCCCCGAAGAAACTTCAAGACCAGTTAATCTCTCTAGATTCATACCGAAAGCTTCGGTAACATCCTCACTGAGGTCTAATATTTTCGCTTCAATCTGGACCTGCCTGATCTGCAAAGGAAACTGAGGAATCATGGCTTCGATTTCCTTCAGTTTTTCCCGGCTAGCTCTAACCGTTATTCTGCCGGTGGAAGTATCCACGATAATAGAAGATTGCCCCAAGACTTTAAAGGTAGAAAGAAGGAGGAAAATCCCAGATAAAATTAACATCTCTATTACTTTAATTTTTCTCATTTTATCTCCTTAACTGTAACTATCCATCGCAAACGTCGCAGAGTGCGCTACTACTTTTTCCCCACTGCTCCAATGTCTCCTAAATCAATAGTGGGAGAAGTAACTTTCATTTTGATCCACTCAGTCTCTTCTCCTACTTTTATCCCCTGGATATCTTCAGGGTTTACCCCAATTATATTAGCTATGGCAATGGCTATACGCTCTAAGGAACCCCCCTCTATATAGAATGTCTTTACAATGATCTCTGCGGCTTTAGAAGGACCATTGATTTCTTCTATTGCCTGATTAAGATTAGATATGTTCTTTTTTAGATCTGTTATATAAATCACATTCTCCTCTATCTCTTCTAGGTCTATCTCTTCTGGGTCAACTTCACTTTCTTGAGCCTCCTCCTCTGAACTATCAATCTTCTCCTGAGGAATTATAATGTAATCTTTCTCATCCTCTACACTCCCTGCACCTTCTTTTTCCACTTCAGGAAGACGAATCTGGCCATACTCACTTATTATGTTTTGAAGATGATATTTAGCCTCCTGAGGAGTGAGATATCTGAGGGAGTATTTTTTAATTGTCAGTTGAGCCTCTAAATTATCCACCTTTCTCACTAGATTATCTATCTTTTCTAGATTTTTTTCTACATCAACTACTACAAAACTGGAGAGCTCTTCTTCTATCTTGATGACTCCTTCTTCAGAAAGAAAATCCTCTGCTCTTTCAGCCAGGGAAGATAAAGAAGCAAACTTAATCTCATAGGTTTTCTCTTGAGGGGTAAAGATATCTTCTTCCTCAATAACCTTGCCGAGCTTAAAAAGGTTGTAGGAGGCATCGGTTACTATGAGCATATCCCTAGCTTCGTTGAGCTCCATTTCTCCCTCTGAAGAAAGATTCTCTCTGACTAAGTCGGCTAGTTCCTCAAAATAAAGATACTTAACAAAGAACCTCTCTTTTGAGATCTGCTTCTCGAGAACATCCAGATCCTCAAGATAATCCTCTATCCTCTCCAAGGTATAAGAACTAGAGATGAGAATTATTTCGTTTTTTTCCTCGTTTATCTCTATTTTATCTTCAGAATTAAGATAATCGCTGATAAGCTCTGCTGCCTCACTGGCTAGAGCAAACTTTAACGTAAATGTCTTCTTTATTGGCTGGAAGACATCTAAACTTGAAACAAGATACTCTAACTTAGTAAGATTATAGCTAGTATCGGTCACCTGAAGACTGTTGGTGGGGAGAACGATTTCGACTTTTCCTACCTCACTCAACTGATCCTGGATAAGAGAAGCGGCTTTATCTGCCCTGATGAATTCAAAGGAAAAAACTTTGGTATCGAGTTGGCGAGAGGGAGAATCTATCTCCTGGATAGCCTCCTCTATCTTTTCTAAATTTATCCCCTTGTCGCTAATGACTAAGGTATTCGTGAGCTCACTTACCTTTAGACTTCCTTCAGGCGAGAGAAGAGGCCTGATAAGTTCAGCCACCTCACTGGCCAGAGCATATTTAAGGGTAAAACTCTGAGTAAGTATAGGAATCTTTGTTACCTTAATAATATTATCTAAGATCTCATATTGGCAATCATTGATCTCTAGAATCGTCTGAAGAGCCTGTAGTACAGGGACATTCTCAAGGCGAGCCGTAACCCTACCTTCAACATCGTCATCTAGGGCTATATTCAAACCTGTCATTAGTGAGAGGATACCGATCACATCCTTTAAATCTGCCTCTTTGAAGTCTACAGAAATAAGCTTTGAATTAAAAGAAGCAGTATTTTGAGCATAGCAAATGGAAGTAATTAACCCCAGCCCTACTCCTAACAATACTAAAAAATTAACTAATCTTCGCATTCTCTTATCCTTAACTTAATTATCTCCTCTTCTCCCCTTATCAGAATAACTTCCCCTTTTTCTTCCTTGATATCGAGTACTTCAAATTCCTCTATCATATCCCCTTCTTTCACAATCCATTTTCCTCTTTCTCCTTGAATAAGGGCAAAAACTTCCTCTTCATCCCATATTAGACCAATGAGAGTATATTCCAATTCCTCCGATATTTCCAGTTCGCCCTCCACTTCTTCTAACTCAAATTCTGCTCCCTCGGGAGCTACGAGGGAAACAAAAGGGTCTCGCCTTCCTTCACTATTATAGATAAAAACCGGCGGTAAAGAAAATTCTAAATCAAAATCATCCTCTATTTGTTCTTCCCCTAGAACAAAAGGTAAATTAAGAAAAAGCATCCCCATCAATATGATTAAAAAGACAAGCCTTTTTATCACCTTCTTCTCTCCTGGACGCGTTGGTGCTGAATACCTGTTTCTACCTCTTCCTCCAATTCAAGAAAACTTGCCAGGGATTGACCCTCTTTTACAACTACCTTTTCGGAACTATGTTTTTTACTGTATATGGATATGAGAAAATTTGTCTCTACAGTATAATTTTTCTCTCCTGGACCCTTCCCTTCTTTCTTTCTTATTCCCTTCATTTCGATATTCTGCACAGCAATAGAGCTCATCTTTTGTCTTTTAGCAACATCAGAGAGAAACATACCTAAAGTATGGTAGGCAGAATATAGTTGGATTTTTACCGGGATTTGGTCATAATATTCTCCAGAAATTACCTTCTCAGGAACTATTTCAATATATTCAATACCGTATGTTTTTGCCCTCAATCCCAATTCTCGAAAGAAAGAAAAAATTTCTTCTTCCCCAATGAACCGATTCTCTAGAGAAACCAATCTCGCACTCATTGCCTCACACTCTTCTTTTAATTCCTTATACTCTTTGAGGCTTGTCTTCATCTGGGAGATATTTAAATTCTCTTTAACTATCTCTCTTCTTACCTTTTTAATCAATTTTACTTGAGGATTATAGCCGCCTATGTAAAAAAAGAAAATTATCCCCAGGCTTATCCCTATGCCTATGCCTATCCTTCCTCTTAGTGTAAAAATCACCTATACCCCCTCAGAGCTTCTGCAGGGTCTCGTAATTTACAACTAATCCTAAAATCCATAACCTTTGTTTCCCCAATGACACTTTTGGACATATTAGAGACAGCTATCTCTTCAAAAAGAGATGATTTACTTAGGTTTTCCATGAACCTACCAATAGCTACAGTCTCATCAAGACTGCAACCCTGGATGGTGATAATCTGTTCTTTCCCCTGGATAGTCTTGGCCAATTCAGTGAGCCAGATGTTATTTGGTAAAGATTTACTTATTTCATAGAGAACTAGTGACCAGGGAAGTTGGCCCATGACTAAATCTTTAATTGCACTTAGACGAGATACAAGCTCGAGTCTCTTACTCTTTAACTCCTGCAATTCTTTCAACATAGGCTGATATTCATTCACTCTTTCTCTAACCCGGGCTAGCTCCATTTGAGCAGACTTAACTTCTTCCTTTATAGAGAAAAAAAAGAAAATACAAGCGAAAATAACAAGCAAACCAGAAACTGCTACAAAAATAACAAAGCTCCACGTTTTTCTTCTTTGCAGCACTTTTGCCGGCAACAGGTTTATCTCTATCATATTTCTCTTATCCTTCGAAGAGCTAAGCCTAAACTAACGGCGAAGATAGGACCTACCCTGGCTAGATGCTCAGGTCGAAATCTAGTAGAGTCACAACTAATCCTAGTAAAGGGGTTGATAATTTCCACAGGGACTCCCAGTTCTTCAGATAAAAACTTATCTATATTTTTAAGGCAGGAGCTGCCGCCGCTGAGAATCACTTTCTTTATCCTCGCTCCTTCTCTCTGAGAAGTATAGTATTCAAAAGAATGGAGTATCTCTTCCACCAGGTGGCCCATTGATTTCCTCACTGTTCTATCTACCAAGCTTTCCTTTGGGGCTTTCTCATCAGTTTCCCTTAGCCCTATCTCGCCATTTGAGCTTGTTTTCTCAGCATAGGCAATCATAATTCCATATTTTTCCTTCATTTCCTGAGCCGCCTTATAACTAACATTCAACTCTTTTGCAATGGCCTGGGTAATATGAAATCCACCTAAGTTTATATCTCTTATTAAAAAGGGGCTGCTTTTATCTAAGAGGAGAATACTAGTGGTGTTATATCCGATCTCAAGAAGTGCTATTCCGTCCATTGGCTGCGAATTAGATAATTGAAAGATATTGAATAGAGCAAGAGTATTTACATCCATAATCTGAGGAGAGATACCTGCTTTGCGAAGAAGTCCAAAACGTTCATCTATAGTTTCCTTCTTCGCTCCCACTAACATTACAGATATCTCCTCCCCTTCCTCTCCTCTTAAGCCTTTATCAAGAACATGAAATCCCAGGCATACCTGGTCGACAGGATAAGGAATATATTCCTCTGCCTGCCACCTCATAGCCTGTTCAACTTCGGCCTCTTTCATTAAGGGTATCCTTATTCTTCGTACAATAACCGACTCTCCCCCTATCCCCGAGACAACTCGTTTGGTATTAATCTTATATTTATGGACAAGATCCCTGATAACCTTTACTGTCCTTACTTCCCTTTCTATACCCTTTTCTGGTGAAGGTATATCTGCTTTGACTAATTTCCTTAATTTATAACCATTTTTCTTGTGGATTAATTCCACAGCTTTTACTGAGGCTGTGCCTATCTCTAACCCCACACTTATCTTTGCCATTTTCTCGAATCCAAAATTAAAGTTACAGGGCCCTCATTATCCACGGCTACTCTCATTCTCTCACCAAACTTTCCCCCCTCAACAACAGCTACTTTTCTTTTCATTAATTCCAGGAACTTAAGATAGTACTTCCTGGCGAAATCTGGCCCAGCCGCTTCGATAAAATTGGGCCGCAGGCCCTTCTCGCAATTTCCATAAAGAGTAAATTGAGGAATGATAAGGACATCTCCCCCCACCTGGAGAAGAGATAAATTCATTTTCCCCTTCTCATCCGGGAATATGCGTAGATTTACTATTTTTTCAGCTAAGTATTCCACATCGGCTAGTTTGTCTTCTTTGCCCACCGCCAGAAATACTACTATCCCCTTCTTGATAGAACCTACAACTTTCTCTTCCACCTGGCACCTAGCTTCCCTTACTCGCTGTATTACTGCCCGCATTTCTTCTCAGTTAATTAGTTCACACATAGCGTAACATCGTACACCCTAATTAAGAGAAAAAGTTGTAGCACAACATCGTACACTATTCTTATTATCCTGGGATATTATATTTAAAATCTTGAATAACTTCATTG
>DAOWIY010000004.1 GCA_030640665.1 Clostridia bacterium | reverse complement strand
TCAAAGACAGGCTCCTTCTTCTTTATCAAATACGGTTATCATTGGTTTAACTAAGAAAAGGGAATCTCTTTACCGCTCAATCAATATACGAGTAGAGAAGATGATAGAGAAAGGGTTAATCCGAGAAGTGAAATCTCTTCTAGCCAGCGGATACTCTCAAGATCTACCTTCTATGCAGGGGTTGGGCTATCAACAGATCGTAGGCTATCTAAAGGGAAAATATTCAAAAGAGGAAGCTATAAGATTAATTAAAAGAGACACTCGAAGGTTTGCCAGGCGTCAATTGAACTGGTTTAAAAAAGATAGTCGAATATTGTGGTTGGATAGAGAAGAATTTTCCTCTTTGGATGAGCTTTCTGATAGAATAATAAAGATTCTTTTAGAGAAAATACCGCAGGTAAAAATAGCGTTAAGGATTTAAGATGGTTGGTGATAAGATAAGGCAAAGAGTAGAAAAACTAAGGGAAGAAATCCATTATCACGACTACAAATATTATGTAGAGAATAATCCTGAAATCTCTGATTATGAGTATGATAAGTTAATGAGGCAGTTAAAGGAATTAGAAGATAAGTATCTTTCTCTTAAGAGTCCAACCTCTCCCACCCAGAGGGTGGGAGGTATCCCCGTAGAGGGTTTTCCTACTGTGGAACATCCTATCCCTATGCTTAGTTTAGAGAATGCCTATTCCGAAGAAGAAGTTAGGGAGTTTGAAAGAAGGCTGCATCGTGAGCTTCCTGGTGAAGATTTTGAGTACGTAGTGGAGCTAAAGATAGATGGAATCTCCATCTCTCTTATTTATGAAGAAGGAAGACTGGTAGGAGGCTCGACTCGGGGAGACGGCAGGCGAGGAGATGATATTACTACAAATCTTAAAACCATTCACAGCATTCCGCTCCAGCTGCAGCAAAAAATAGAGGGAAGGATTGAGGTAAGAGGGGAAATTTATATGACCAGATCCGGCTTCCAAAGGGTAAATAGAGAGAGGGAAGAAGAAGGAGAGCCTCTTTTTGCTAATCCTCGCAATGCCGCTGCTGGCTCACTTAAACTTCTGGATTCCAGAATCACCAACCAAAGGCCTCTGGATAACTTCATTTATGTCTTATCCTATTCTACAAAGACAAAAATTCCCTCTACTCATATAGAGTCTCTTGGAAAGCTGAAGAAGTGGGGATTAAAGATAAATCCCCGTACCAGGCTGTGCAAAAACATGGAGGAGGTGCTCAATTACTGCAGCCTTTGGGCAAAAAAAAGAGAAGAGCTAGATTATGAAGTGGATGGGATGGTAATTAAGGTAAACAGTATAGATCAGCAAGCCAGACTGGGTTCTACCACTAAGAATCCTAGATGGGCTATGGCCAGTAAGTTTCAGGCTGAGCAGGCCACCACCAGAATAAGAGATATTATTCTTCAGGTGGGAAGGACGGGAGCCCTCACTCCCGTAGCCATTCTTGAGCCAACCCCTTTAGCCGGTACCACTATTACCAGGGCTACTTTGCATAATGAAGATGAGATCAGGAGAAAAGATATAAGGATAGGGGATAGGGTCATCATAGAAAAGGGAGGGGATGTTATTCCTCAGGTAGTAAAGGTAATTGAGAGCAAAAGAAGGGGCAAAGAAAAGAGATTTTCTATGCCTAAATCCTGTCCTGTCTGCGGAGCAAAAGTAGTAAGATTAGAAGATGAGGTAGTAAGTAGATGCATAGGTTCATCCTGCCCTGCTCAGTTAAAGGAGAAAATAGCCCATTATGCCGAAAGGAATGCTATGGACATTGATGGGCTGGGAGATAAACTAATTGAGCAACTGGTTGATAAGAAAATCATTTCGGATGTATCCGATCTTTATGGGCTGGATCTTTCTACTCTTTCTTCGCTGGAGCGAATGGGAGAAAAATCTTCCGAGAATCTTCTTTCTCAAATTGAAAAAAGTAAATCACAGTCCTTATCCCGACTTATCTTCGCTTTAGGTATTAGATATGTGGGGATAAGAGGAGCTCGTATTCTGGCGGAGAATTTTCCTTCTCTTCATGCTTTGTCAGGTGCCTCTATAGAGGATTTGGAGAGTATTCCGGAGATTGGCCCCCGCACTGCTCGCTCAATCACTTTCTTCTTTAAGGAAAAGGGAAATAGGCAGCTTTTAGCCAGGCTAAAAAAATGGGGAGTTCGTATGAAGGAAGAAAAGAAGATAATAGAGAAAGAGAGGGAAAGAGAGGCTCCTTTTGCCGGAAAAAGATTTGTCTTCACTGGAATCCTGGAACATTATTCTCGAGAGGAGGCAAAAAATTTAGTAGAGAGTTCAGGAGCGAGAGTCCTAAATTCGGTAAGCAAGAAAGTGGATTATGTAGTAGCAGGGAGAAACTCTGGGTCTAAGTATGAAAAAGCCAGAAAGTTAAAGTTAAGAATTCTCAGCGGGAAAGAATTTGAAAAGCTAGTAGAAGAGTAAAAGGCTGATGTTCAAAATACATCAGAGCTTTTGAAAAGCGAACATATTTCGTATTACGTCGTGCGTGATGCGTATTGCGTATAACGCCCTCTCCCCCGAGGGGAGAGGGAAAAAGCACATCGTGCTTTTTCGGGTGAGGGAGTACGAAATACGAACAACGAGATACGAGGCATTGGGCAGAGGGTAGGGTGAGGGGAATGGAGCAAAATGACACTGTACGCTATACGCTATAAAATTTTTGGTACAGAAATTGCTCCTCTAACATAAAATAAAGTCCTTTCCCGTCATAATTTTTTCGAGGATACTGGACTTACAAAGATAGCGAAGTGGAAGGGAAATTTTAGGGAAAGTTCTAGCTTTTTCCCTGTGACTGTTATCTAAATTTTAAAATTTCACCATTTAAGTTTTAAAATTTCACTATGTTAAGGTCAGAATTTTTAAGGGTCTTGCTCAAATTTGTTGCAAAATATTAAAATAATGTAAGTTTCTTTTTATTTTTTGTTCTTTGAAAATAGATGGTAGACTTCCTCTAAAAAGGAGGAAACTACCAAATGTCAAAAGATTCAGTTGAACCAAGAGTTAAAATTGTTAGGCCTCGAATTACAAAATTTTGCATCTGCCCATTTTGTAAGACAAAACAGCGTTTTAAGAAAGTAAAAGAACTAGGAATAAATGAGGTTACCTGCTTCATTGTAGATATGTGGAAGTCTTTTCCCTCAGCCATACACAAGGTTTATCCAGAGGCAAAGATTCAGTACGATTACTTTCACATCTGGGAGGCTGTAAACCGTCATCTGGATAACGCTATGAGAGAGTACTCCCGTTATCTAAGATATACAGGAAATCCGGAGCTTGCTAAAAGAGTATGGTCCTATAGGAGAATTTTCCTAAAGCATCCTAAAAGATATATCGACAAGGACAAGGAAAAGAGCAAAAAAGTTGCAACAAATTTAGCCAAGTTTCGAAGTTAGATCTTTGTAAGGGAAAAGCTAAAAATAGGGCCGGAGGAGGTGAGAGGCAAGGGAATAAATAGGCCCACTAGCTTGGGAAAGGAAGGCTTTCCAAAAAGAAAGCACTGACGGCAATAGAAGTGCAAGATAATTATGGGAAAAAACTAAATGGCTTCAACAAAGATTGAACCATGTCAGGTGATACATTTAAGAATCAGTAGACTAAAATTTTAGGGAGGTTAATCAATGAGAAATAAAAAGTTATTGACGTTAGTTGGCAGTATCTTTTTGGTCTTGGTATTAACTACGCTGTCTCCTATGGTAGCTTGTGCAGCACCAGGGTACCGGATGATAGGGGAATTTGCTCCTATGGAGTCTGTGTGGATACAATGGCCCGACCCTAGGGACTCTACTATGTACGGGTTTCACCCTACGATAGGGTTTTACCTTAATCCCCAGGAGTGGAACCCTCCTTTTGTGGAACTAGTGAGGGAGTGTCAGACAGAGGGTAAAGTCAACATTATTGTTCTAGGAGACTATGGAGAACAATACGCGAGGTGTTATCTTACGCTATCTAAAGTGCCGCTGGATAATGTCTTTTTCCATAAGTTGTCCTACGACCATCCTTGGGCGCGCGACAACCTTGGCCCCTTCTGTGTAAAAGATGGGAAGTTGCATATGCTTGATTTCGGTTTCAATGCCTGGGATAGGCCTGACTGGGGACCTTATGAGCGGGATGACAAGGTTCCTGAACAGGTTGCAAATATGCTTGGCATAGGTTGTACACATGTAACATATGTTGATCCCATTGATGGTAAAACAAAAACTTTGATCTACGAGGGTGGTGGGTTTGAGTATAGCGGTGAAGGGACCACTGTAGCTGTTTGGTCGACAATTAAGAATAGAAATCCCAATATAACTCAAGCACAAGCAACGCAAATTTTTAAAGAGATAACCGGCGCACACACTGTTATTTGGATAGAGTATAGTCGTTATGAACCTGACGATCCTCGTTATGGTTCGGGGGCAAATCATACGGACGGCTTCATGAAATTCTATGCCCCCGGAAAAGTGACTGTCAGCGGGAAGAAGGGAAAGGCTCTGGAGGCAATTGAAAAGCTTGAAGCGGCAGGATGGACTGTTGATAAGGTGGAGATGGCGTGGACGTTTATGAACAACCTTATTTTTGGTAATAAAGTAATCGCTGGCTGCTCGAGCTACGATTGGGGTAGCGATGCGTATTTAGACGCCGAAGAATTCGAGAAGAAGATCCAGGCAGGCAAAAAAGAGCTGCAGAAACTCTTCCCCGATAAGGAGATAGTTGTTATAGATATAACCATATTGGCGTTGAATGGCGGGGGGATTCATTGCGTAACACAGCAGCAGCCCAGGGTACCGTAAAAATAATTTGTGCATACTTTTGGCTTGAAATCAAGAGGGGTACTAAAAACCTCTGATTTTCTTCCAGGAAGAGGGATGGGAAAATTCTCATCCCTCTTCTTCGTAAAAGCTGAACGTATTATCTTTGAAAACAGCTCTTCAAAAGAAGAGGCCTATCAAAAGAAAAATAAACTATACTTTGAGGGCTGGCACAAGAAAAATCGCCATTTTAAAAAGATCATTAAGCTATTTATAAATGTTCCTATGTGTGAGTATATGTTTACTTATCTCAAAGAGCCTGATGTTCCAAGATCTGGCAACTCAGAAAACTCCATTGAACTGGTTAGATCCTGGGGAGATCCTAGATACGGCTTTAGGACTACTAAAGGTCTTCAGGATCACCTGAAATTATATCAAAAGATGAAATATCTAGGGCAAATATAATCTTTAAACAAAGATTTCTTCTCCTTTATCGCTCTTTCAAATCTTAGAATGGGGATCTCCTTGGTAGTACTGTGGACTTGATGGTTATTGTATCTATCTACCTCATATTTTAGAACTTCCCCTCCCCCTTGGACTGTTTTTACTCCTTCTCTAGCACATGTTCTAACGATTCTATCCTGTAGCCAGCGGTAAGGACGTTCTATTTTCCCTCTTGCTTGAGGCGATAGGGCATAGATTAATTTGACCTTACACTCATTGATTACTTTTTTCCACTGAGGATCTGCTTCATCAGTTAAAAGGTAATGTTTTCTCCAATTTCTACATCTGCACTTATTCTTCTGGTTGCGCTTTTTCTTTTATACTGGAGGGAAAAATTATTAGGGTTTCTCTTATACTTTTTGAGCAGTTGAAAGAATCTCCTTTTTTTGATCTTTAATGTCTCCAGAATATAGACAAGTTCTATCCCTTCATACAGATACTTTTGGAAAAGCGCCTTTACCTGTTCAGCAGT
>DAOWIY010000077.1 GCA_030640665.1 Clostridia bacterium | reverse complement strand
TCTCTTTTTCCTTCTCTACAATTTTGGAAGGAGCCCTCTTAAAGAAATTAGCATTAGAGAGTTTCTTTTCTGAGATAGAGAGGTCGTTACCCAGTTTTTCTAAGCTTACCCTTAATCTCTTTTTTTCCTTGTCTAAATCTATCAAACCTTTAAGAGAGATAAATATCTCTACATCCTCTACCAAAGAGGAAGTGGAGAGAGCTGGTTTAGTTATATCTTTATCTATGGCCAGCTTTTCAGCTTTTACCAGGTTAGTAATTTCAGGTTTATTTTCTTTTAAAATGTTAAGATTCTTTTCATTAGAGGTTCTGAGCCATAAATCTATTTTTTTAGAGGGAGGGATCATCATTTCGGATCTAACAGTGCGTACTTCTTGAGTGAGCTTTATTAAGAAATTCATTTCTTCCTCTGCTTTCCCCCTCACCCCTTCCCTCTCCCCACAGGGGAGAGGGAAAAAGTAGCCTGTCCCTATTTTCTCTATTTTCTCTAATAGGGCGCTGTCCCCATTTTCTATTTCTGGCCAGGTGGAGAGCATAATACTTTCACCAGCTTCGGGCAGACGTTGATAAATCTCCTCAGTAATAAAAGGCATAAAGGGATGGAGTAGTTTCAAAGTTCCTTTAAGGATATAATAAAGAATCCACTGGGCAGTGCAGCGGGAAGATGGACCTTCTTTTCCAGATAGACGTGGTTTTACCAGTTCTATATACCAGTCACAAAATTCTCCCCAGATAAACTGATAGAGAGAGTGGGCCGCCTCTGAAAATTTGAAGTGTTCCAGATGAGAGGTTACTTCCTTAACCAGTGATGAATAGCGACTCAAGATCCATTTATCGGATAATCTTACTGATTTTAGGTCTTCTAATTTTTCTCGAGGGCTAAAACCCTCCAGGTTCATTAGTACAAATCGGGAAGCATTCCAAATTTTATTGGCAAAGTTACGATATCCCCGCGCTCTATCTTTAGAAAAAGGAAGGTAGGGAGAGTCTGACTGAGGAGAAACAAGAGAAAATCTGAAAGCATCTGTTCCGTATTTTTCCATTATTTTTAGAGGATCTATGACGTTGCCTTTGGATTTACTCATCTTTTGTCTCTTTTCATCGCCAATTAAGGGATGAATATAGACCTTATAGAAGGGAACTTTCCCTGTAAATTTAAATCCCATCATAATCATACGCGCTACCCAGAAAAAAAGAATATCCCATCCTGTACAGAGGACGGAGGTAGGGTAGAATTTTTCCAGTTTCTCTCCTCCTTTAGGCCAACCCAGGGTAGTAAAGGGCCAAAGACTGGATGAAAACCAGGTGTCTAAAACATCCTCATCCTGTCTGAGTTCTATCTTACCGCAGGCAGAACAACTTCCGGGTGTCTCTTCGGCTACGGTGGGCTCTCCACAATCCTCACAATACCAGACTGGTAGTTGATGGCCCCACCAAATCTGACGGGAGATACACCAATCGTGAATATTTTCTAGCCACCTAAGATAATTCTTCTTCCAGTGAGAAGGAACAAACTCTATTTGCTTTTTCTTGACCAGTCTTATAGCTTCTCTAGCTAAGTCTTTCATCCGCACAAACCACTGTCGGGAAAGATAAGGCTCAACAGGAGTTTGGCAGCGATAGCAGGAGCCTATGCGGTAGGTATAATCCTCCACTTTCTCCAAATAATTCTGCTGCTTTAAATCAGCTAATAGTTTTCTTCGACACTCATATCTATCTAGACCTTGATAAACGCCTCCATTTTCATTTATGGTTCCATCCTTGTTTAAAACGTTGATAAAGGTAAGATTGTGTTTTTTACCCATCAAAAAATCATTGGGATCATGGGCAGGAGTAACTTTAAGAGCGCCAGTCCCGAATTCTGGATCCACATACTCATCAAGAATGAGGGGAAGTACTCGTCCTACAAGGGGCAAAATCAAATGTTTTTTTCCTAATTTTTTAAATCGCTCATCTCCTGGATTTACTGCTACACCTGTATCTCCCAGCATAGTCTCTGGACGAGTGGTAGCCACTGCCAGGTAATCTTTTCCTTCTTTTTCCTTAAAAGGATACCTTATGTAGTAGAGTTTTCCTTTTATCTCTTCGTATTCTACCTCGATATCGGATAGGGCTGTCTCACAGCGAGGACACCAGTTGATGATATAATCCCCCCTGTAAATATAACCTTCTTTATAAAGTTGGACAAAGACTTTTCTTACGGCTGCAGAATGTTCTTCATCCATGGTAAAGGATTTATCTTTCCAGCTGCAAGAGGCTCCAAGACCCCTCAATTGAGAAAAAATTCTCTCTCCGTATTTCTCTTTCCATTGCCAGACTCGCTCCAGGAATTTCTCTCTTCCTAATTTCTGCCGACTTAACCCTTCTTTAGCCAAACCTTTTTCTACTACATTCTGGGTGGCGATTCCAGCATGGTCAGTTCCCGGAAGCCACAGTGTCTCATAACCTTGCATGCGTTTAAAACGGGTAAGAATATCCTGCAGAGTAATGTCAAAAGCATGCCCCATGTGAAGACTTCCGGTGATATTTGGAGGAGGCATAACTATAGAGAAGGTAGCTTTTCTCCTGGCTGGTTGAGGGGAAAAATAACCTCTTTCTTCCCACCAGTCTGTCCACTTTTTTTCTATATCTTGAGGTTGATATTGTTTCTTCATTTTCTTGAAGGATAGGAATTTCTTGTCTCAATAGCTGATAGATGGGTTATTATAACAGAAATTATGTGGACTGGCAAGGGAACGCGTTAAATTTAGATTGAATTAGCAAATAGTAGAAAATAGGAAAATAGAGACAGGAGGGAAACTACCTCCATTTCTTGACATTTGGCAATTTTTTGATAACTATGGTTTAGGTAAAATTTGAGTAGTCTATACTAAAAGAGCGAAGAAAGATATTTCCAAGCTCAAAGTTAACTAACCGATCAACCGATTAAAAGAAAGGAGAATGAAATAATGAGCCGTATTATTTTGACCGCTGAACTGATAGAGGAGGAAGAAGGTGGCTATACTGTCTACTGCCCTGAATTAGATATTTACACTCAGGGAGATGACGTAGAGGATGCTCTTAAAAATTTAAAGGAAGCTGCTGAACTTCATATAGAAGAAATCGGTATCGAAAATCTCAAATTGAAAAAGATTGAGCGCAAAACAATAGAAATGGTAATAAATGCCTAAATTACCGAGAATAACAGGAAAAGAACTAATTAGAGCGTTGCAAAAGGAAGGTTTTGAAGTAGCAAGACAGAAGGGAAGTCATGTCCAAGTGAGAAAATTTGTCAAAGATGAAAAAATAACATTCCCAGTGCCCATTCATACATCAAAAATTTTAAAACAAGGCACACTTAAAGGAATATTAAGAAAAGCTGGTATTTCTATTGACCATTTAAGCAACCTTCTCAAAAGATAATTAACCCAATGAGCCGCGTCACTAGTAGCGATAGTGCACTGTTCCTCCAGTAGTCTTTTACTAAATACGAAGTACGATGTACGAATTTGAGAGGAGGATTAATTTGCAGATACCTGTTACCATAGATAAAAGCCATATCATAACCATTGGAGAAAGGCTCTATGGAGAGAGTATCGAGCTTATTCGAGAACTTGTCAACAATGCCTACGATGCAGATGCCACCAGGGTAGATATTCAGATAGAGGAGGAGATTGCTCTTCTCTCTCATCCTGATACTCCACGTTTAGCCTACCAGCGTCAAAGCAAATTAATACGAGATGCCTTTGAAGCGGAAAAATCTTCTCATTAAAATGAGGAAGTACCTTTTTTATATAGTAGTAATAGCAAGTGTGGCCATTGTTCTTTTCTTTGGAATTCGTCTTTTCAGAGGGCAAAAAGAGGAAGGCACTTATAAGGTTCG
>DAOWIY010000112.1 GCA_030640665.1 Clostridia bacterium | reverse complement strand
GAGATTCTTACTCCCAGGGTAGTAGTTTCTTCAAAAATAACCTCAAGCATTTTTTCCATTTTTTCTTGGCTTGCCATAACGCTGAGCATAGTGGCCGGTCTGGTCTTTTTCATCTGAATAGGGGTGAGAAAAACATCGAGAGCTCCTTCCCTGAACAATCTATTTATAATATGCTCATAAAACTCTGGGTTCATATCATCGATGTTAGTTTCAATTAAAGAAACTACATCTTCCTGGTAGGCATTTTTCATTACACCTACAGAAACTCTTAATAAATTAGGGATAGGAAGGTCTCTTTGCCCTGCTCCATAGCCGATACTCTCAATTCTCATAGGAGGTATTTCGCCAAAGTTTTTAGCAAGGTTAGTAATAATAACTACTCCGGTAGGGGTGACCAGCTCCGCCTCAATATTGCCGCCATAGACAGGAACTTTTTTTAATAGCTCCAAAGTGGCCGGAGCAGGTAAGGGCAGGGTACCGTGAGCGCATTTGACAAAGCCTCTGCCAAGAGGAAGGCTGGAGGCATAAATTTTCTCTATTCCTAAATGCTTTACTCCTGCTACTGCTCCTACTACGTCAATAATAGTGTCCAGACCTCCTAGTTCATGGAAATGTATCTCTTGCGGACTTTTTCCGTGTATTTTGGCTTCAACCCTAGCCAATTTGGTGAATATATCCTTGCTAATCTCTTTTGTTTCCTTTTCCAGCCTACTCCTTTCTATAATGGATAAAATATGGGAAAGTCTTCTTTTCTTTTCGTCGCCTTTAGTCTCTATCTTAATCTGGGTGGCGGTAATGCTCTCTTTTTGTACTTTCTTTACTTCAATCTTATAACCAGTTAAGTTTAATTTAGCTAGCTCTTTTTCTAGCTCTTCCACCGGCCAGCCTAAATCGAGTAATGCTCCAAGAATCATATCTCCACTAATACCAGAAAAACAATCAAAATAGGCAATCCTCATCTTTTCTCCTCTATCTGATTGATTGAGCTGGCCATATATCCAGCTCCAAATCCATTGTCAATATTGACCACAGCTACTCCAGGGCTGCAGGAGTTAAGCATGGTAAGAAGAGCTGAAATTCCCCCAAAACTTGCTCCATATCCTATGGAGGTAGGTACAGCTATAACGGGCCGGCTTACCAGACCTCCTACTATACTGGGCAGGGCTCCTTCCATACCCGCCACCACGATGAGGACGTTAGCTTGGAATAGTTTTTCCTTATTATCAAGTAGTCTATGAATTCCCGCCACTCCCACATCGTAGAGGCAATCCACTCTGTTACCCAAGATTTCTGCCGTAACTGCTGCCTCTTCGGCTACAGGAATATCTGCTGTTCCAGCAGTTACTACCAAGATAATATGAGGGCTTTTCTTTTTCTCTTTCTTTCCCACGGCCACTATCTTTGCTTTTTCAAAATAGCTAGCCTCAGGCAGAATCTCTTTAATGGCTTCATAAGTTTCTCTTTTAGCCCGAACAGCCATTACTTTAGATTTAGCCTCCCTCATTTTCTTTGCAATATGAACAATCTGCTCAGTGGTTTTACCGGGACAAAAAATTACTTCAGGATAGTCTCTGCGCAGTTCTCGATGAGTGTCAATTTTAGCAAAGCCAAGATCCTCGTAAGGAAGGACTTTTAGCTTTTCTAAAGCTTCTTTTATTTTTATTTTTCCCTGTTTTACTTTCTTCAGTATGCGTCTTATTTCTTCTACTTGCAGTTTTATCTCCTAACTTTCTTCTTCTATTTTCTTTCCTCGGGCACTTGCTTTTGACAAAGCTTCATAAACCATCTCTTCATTTACGGAGAAAGGAAGTCTATAGATATGGCTTCCTTTTTTGCAAATCTCTTTGGCCAATGGCGCTAATGTCTTCTCATTTTCAATTAAACCTAATCTTTCCAGAGTCAAAGGTAGATCCAAAGAAGAATAAAATCTTAAAAGTTCGTCTATTTCTTCCTCATCACGTTTCTCAAGAATTAACATCATTATTATTCCAAAAGCTACTTTCTCTCCATGCAGGCTCCCGTGTGTTTCTTTAAAAATGCTCATACCATAATTGAAGGCATGCGCTGCAGAACTGCGGCATCTTCCCTTGCCTAATGCACCTATCAGTCCAGTTAAAAGAATATTAATCTGGATAATCTGGTCTAATTCTGAAGAGCATTTTTTCTTTTCTACATCTCTTTTTACCTTGACTCCTGTGCTTTTTATCAAATGATAAGACTTTTTAGAAAGATCCAATGCCACCTCGGTAAAAAGGCCTTTCTTTATTCCCTGGGTGGAGACTCTTCCCTCATACCATTTAGCTAAAGCATCTCCCATTCCTGCTGAAAGTAATCTTGCCGGGGCTTGGGCAATTATCTCTGGATCTACCAGAGCCAGATTTGGGCTTTTTTGAAGGTTCAAGCTCTCTAAATAAACTCCTTCCTTTGTATAAAGAGGAGCAATAGATGACCAGGCAGAACAGGTAGCAGCACTGGTAGGAGCTGTTATTACAGGAAGATTAAGGTAAAAGCTAGCTGCTTTGGCTGTATCTAGGGCTTTTCCTCCTCCACAACCAACGATGACATCTATTTCTTCCTTCTTTATCAAGGCCATAACTCGCTCTATTTCTTCTCTGCAGCATTCTCCCTTAAATTCCTCAAATCTACTCCTTAGATTAGTTTCCTTGAGGCTATCAAGGAGGATATTTCCTACCTTGGACCAGACTAACTTATCAGACAAAATTAATGGCTTTTTACCTAAGGGTGAGATGAATTTCCCTGCCTTACTTAATATTCCTCTTTCCTGAATATATCTTCCCGGTGCAAGAAATAGATCAATCAATTTTTTCCTCTAAGGTTTCATTCATGCTTCCTGTGCGGTAGCCTTCTAGATCAAGAGTGACGTAGGTATACCCTAGTTTTTTGAGTCTGTCAGTAATCTGCTCTAGTAAATTTTCTTTAAGAAATGAACTCATCTCTTCTTTAGCTATCTCAATCCTGGCTATATCGCCGTGATCCCTTAGTCTTACCTGCCTTATCCCTAATTCTCTTAAGAATTTCTCTCCCTCACCAATTCTTTTCAGCTTTTCTTTACTTATGCGGGTTTGGTAAGGAATTCTTGAGGCAAGACAGGCCAAAGAGGGCTTATTCCATGTAGGCAGTTTTATTCTATGAGAGAGGGTACGAATATCTTTCTTGGTAAACTTAGCTTTCTCTAGGGGACTTCTTATCCCCAGCTCCCGTGCTGCTTCCCTGCCAGGGCGAAAATCAGCTATATCATCATAATTAGAAGCATCAACTACGCAGTTTAAACTTTTTTCTTTAGCTATTTCCTTCAACTTAGAGAATAATTCCTTTTTGCAAAAATAACACCTTCGAGGGGTATTGTTAATAAATTCTTCCTGGGATAGCTCTTCGGTATGAATAATGATGTGTTTAACCCCAAATTCTTGAGCTCTTTTTTTGGCTTCTTCTAGCTCAGAGATAGGATAAATCTCCGAATTTGCCGTTACGGCAACTACCTTATCTTTAAGTACTTCACAAGCTACTTTAAGAAGAAAAGTACTATCCACACCTCCAGAAAAAGCAACAAGGACACTTTTCATCCGGGACAAAATCTTTTTTAGATTGGCTAACTTCTTTTCCATATATTCAAATTCTAGTCCATTCCTTGTTTTTGTCAAACAAAACTTGATAAAAATTTACCTCTGGTGTATAATTCTTCTGAAGATCTTAAGCATTTTAGAAAAAAGAGAAAGGGATGAGAGTAAGGAGCTTTATAAAATGCTTACAGGAAGAATAGAGGTAATGAAGAGGGTTTCTGCAAAGCAAGGGAAAATAGTGCTGAGGTATTTCTTGGCTATGGTAACTCTACTATTAATTAT
>DAOWIY010000059.1 GCA_030640665.1 Clostridia bacterium | reverse complement strand
ATTTCTACCGCATTTAAAGCCACCCGCGCATCTCCATTTGAACCCTCGATAATCAAGTCCAGAGCTTTCGTATCAATCTTTATCTTATATTGACCCAGACCCTTTTTCTTATCTTTTAGAGCCTGGTCTAAAATTTTCTTGATCTCCTCTGGGCCTAGCCTTTCCAGGGTGAAAACTCTTGTTCGAGAAAGAAGTGGCCCAATAACCTCAAAAGAGGGATTTTCTGTAGTTGCTCCAATTAAAATAATAGTTCCATCTTCAACGTGAGGCAGAAAAGCATCCTGTTGAGCTTTGTTAAATCGATGAATTTCATCGATGAAAAGAATCGTTTTTCGATTATAGACTCTCAGCCTGGCTCGGGCCTCTTTTACTACTCTTCTCACATCAGCTACACCTGAAGTAACGGCAGAAAATTGGACAAAATGTGATTTAGTAAGATGGGCAATGATGCGCGCCAGGGTTGTCTTCCCCGAACCGGGGGGTCCCCAGAAGATAATAGAGACGATTTTGTCTTCCTTAATCATCTTTCGCAGGATTCTTCCCTCGCCCACAATATGCTCCTGCCCCACAAACTGATCCAATGTTTCTGGCCGCATACGATCAGCTAGAGGAACCTGTGGTTTTATCTTCTTTTCTTCTGGGTAAAACAAATTCATATTCATAACCTAGCTTATTACTTACAGCTTATAGCTTTGTAAAATTCTGGCCTTCGGTCTCTAAAAATATCATTGTGCTTTGTTAGATGTTTGTTGTGCGTCTTGCTAGGATCTATAAATGCTGTGGAGACTCCTTCTTCCTTGGACATTTTGAGTAATATTTTCCCGTCAGCATCAACTATTTGACTCATCCCAGTAAACTCAATTTCCCCACAAGAATTACGTCTTTCTATTCCGATGCGGTTAGCGGTAATACAAATTACTCGATTCTCAATAGCTCGAGTAACCATAGCATCCTGGCAGAAAGGAAGAATCAAATTTGCCGGATGACAGATTATTTCAGCTCCTCCAAGAGCCAGGATACGGGCTACTTCAGGAAAAAGCCAATCAAAACAGATCATAGTACCTATCTTATTTCTTCCCATATTAAAGACGGGAAAACTCAAATTGCCAGGAGTAAACCAGAACTTTTCTTTATCAAATAAGTGTACTTTGCGATACCGGCCAATAAAGCCATCTGGCCCTACAAGGACAGCCGAGTTGTAGCATTTATCAGCTTCCCTTTCGGCCAGACCTGCTACAATGAAAGTGCCAGCTTTTCTGGCTGCTTTTGTCAACTCCTTTGTTGTATAACCCTCAGGAATTGGTTCAGCCATAACTAGAGCTTCTTCTGCTGAGGCGAAAAGGTAGCCTGTATTAAAAAGTTCAGGCAAAACCATAAGATCCACATCTTCTTTCAAGATGTGATTTACTGCTTTACTCACATTATACTCAATCTCTCCAAATTGAGGAGCAAATTGAAAAAGGCCTACTTTCATTTTTTTTCCTAATTTCCTCCTCCTTTAGAAGCGATGGGCTTTTTTTGCTAATTCATAGCCACTTTTCGCCTCTTTTGATAGCTCTATCTCCAAATAAGCCGCCTGAGAATTATAATAAGGGCTGCCTTTACGAGAGAATAGGGTCAGCACTTTACCCCCATGATTTACTGAAACTCCCTGGCAAGGTTGATGGCTTCTGATAAGAGTCTTCACTCCCAGCTTACTCAGTACATCCATCGTGAGCTTCCTACCAAAGATCCTGCCCGCTCCTCGCGGTGAAGGATAGTTTTCCTCAACTTCCTCAGGGTCACTCCAAAGTATCTCCTCCAGGTATTTTTTGGCTGGATGTCTCTCATGAGCATAAGCTATTTCATCCAGCGAGGTAAGACCCTCAGGCAGTCCTCCGTGAAGCATTAAATATTTTCCATTAATAATAACGCTATGATGTAAGCTGTCAAAAAATCTTTGTAGGTGAGCGTAAGCTTCTCTTCCCTTATTCCCATATTTTTCTCTCAAAAAATATGGTAGATCATGAGGACGAACTCCCAAATCTTTCGGTCCTTCGTGATTACCTCTCAGGAGAATAATTCTTTTCCTGAAAATACTTTTAAGGGTCAAGATGAGGTAATAAGCTTCAGGAGATTCTTCTCCTCTGTCTCCATAATCTCCTAGAAAGACTAGATATAGTGCTTCCTTATCCCCTTTCTCTATAAAATCACTTTCTTCCAGAATAAAAACTAGACTCTCTAGGTCCCCATGTAGATCCCCCACTACCAAGACTTTGCCTTCAGCTGGAAGGTGGACCAGACCCCCTTCAACTACCTGTTCACCCATCTTTTTCTGGACTCTTTCCCTCGTCAAAATAGCAGTGACTTCTTGTACAAGAGTAGAAAACTCTCCTCCTTCCGAGATAGAAGCTTTTCTGGCTAACTCTCTTACATTCATGGTTATTTAAACTGGATTACTTCATCCCATGGTTTTCTCCACCTGGGTTCTGGCGAAATAGCTGGATAACCTAGTGGAGTTAGAGCTATTGGTTCCTCCCCCTGGGAAAGGTCTAAGATTTTCTTTACCTCGGAAACGTCAAAGGCACCAATCCAGCAGGTCCCCAGTCCCTCAGCGGTAGCAGCCAGAATAAGATGATCCATAGCAATGGTTACATCTACATCGAGATAGCTTTTTCCATCCCATCTTCTCCAGGCTTCTTCTTTGAGCCCACAGGCACATATCAGGACAGGAGCTGTCCAGAACCACTCTCCAGCATAAGCTGCTTTGAATTTTTCTCTGATTTTTTTATCCTTTACTACTATAAACTTCCAAGGCTGAGCATTTTTAGCTGATGGAGCAATCCTTGCCGCCTCAAGAACTCTTCTTAATTTTTCTTCCTCCACTGGCCGGTCTTTGTATTTTCTAATGCTTCGCCTTTTCTTTATCACCTCATAAAAATCCATCCTGGCCCCCTTATTTATAACATTTTAAATCTGTAGCCATAAGGGTTTGGGTCTATTTTGAAGGCAATTTTTGCCAAAGTATTGATTATTTTATCCCCCTGAATCAATTTTTAGTGAGCATAAGAGGTCAATTTTCCATGTGCATTTACCCTAAAAGCCTATAGAGATTTTCTTTGGTTAAAAGTTCTATTTCTCCTCGGTTCTCAAGAAAGCGTCGAATATCATCTTTTGCTTTCTCAATATCAAAATTATCGATTGCCCCTTTTAATTTATCCTTCCAGTTTTTCTTATCAATCCGCAAAGGCTTTCTCATAGTTTGCCCTATGGCATTATTAAGCATAACAAAATTGGGTTCTAACTCTTTGAAGGTTGTTAAATACCATAATAGGTCATACCAATCCCTTCCCTTGGTGTATTCACGACATAATAAAGCATGTAGTTTTCCGGCAAATAAAGATGCCAGATCGTAATGAAGAAGATAAAACATAAAAATAGAGTTATACAGAGTAACTTCCTCCCCTCCTCCCCGAGGAGGATTTTTATCTATCTCAATTTTAATAGAAATCTTTTCATCCTTGTGGCCGCTTAAGCCGTATTCAAAGAGCAGATGGGGAAATTTCAAAAATGCGCTGTGAACATTTTTACTCATATCGTATTTTACCTCTATCTTATAACCTGAAGCAATGAACTCCTCTTGGGTGGCCCTGAGAATATTTTTGAAATCGTACTTTTTTGCTTTATAAGATAGGCTAAAATCCAGATTTTCAGAAAATCTTTTTATCCCGTAAAGAAACCTCAAAGCCGTTCCGCCGACAAAGACTAAATCTTGGTAAAGCTTCCTTTTATAGAGAATGTAAAGTAAAAATTTCTGGATATATTCTCTTATCCGATTCCTATTATCCTGAAGAGAAAATTTCTCATTAACAATTTCTTTGATATAATCTTTCATTTCATAAACGCTTGTATCTGGTGGTTTCTTTTTTTACAAATTCAATCAAAACCTGGGCAATTTTTCTTATTCTTTTATTGTATTTTAACCCATACGTCTCCAATGATTTTATATTCAAGGCCTCTAAGTTCTGCAATCTGAGAGATTCTAATTCTGAAAAATTCCCCTGGAAATGAGGGTTTAAATAGAAATAATCAAGCAAAGCCTTCTCCGGTAGAGCAATAAAAAATTCCTCCTCCTTATCTATCTCTTTTTTAAATCCAAAAAATAAATCCTCCTTTATTGAGCGATATTCAAAACTTCCCAGTAAATTTGTAAAAATCTTGGTTTTCTTTGTAGTCACTGAGGTAATTACTGTAACCTTCTCAGGAATTATCTCATAAAAACTAAGGGCATACTCCAAACTTACATAGGAAGGTAAAACCAAAAAATTAGCCATGAATAAAACAGAAGACTGAATCTTGCGCCACTCGTCACTAAAAATATACAATCCCCTTTTTAAGGGTATAAGGTAATCCTTTCTTACCCATTCTCTCACCTGGCGCCGCAGGCTTTGAGGTTTTTCATTATATAAAGAAAAAGTGCTTGAATCTATTAGGGGTGCTTCCTGGTAGATTTTAACAAATTCATTAAATTTCATTTCTTTATATTGACATTTTTATCAATTTACAGAAACAATATAAGAAAATTCCAAAAAGTCAAATTTGACGCCTCCGCTGTCTGGCCTCTTTTAGATACAGTAGTCTGCATTTCTTTACCTCTGTCTTAAATATGTAAGAAAAATAGATATTGTCAAGCTTTTAGCTACTTTTGCAAATCTAATGAGTCATTGCTTTGTAAAATTCTTTGGTCAAAAAAGGGGACAGGCTACTTTTTTATTCGTATACATTGACAAGGAGAAGGAATTCAAATAGACTTAGGCAGTCTCTTAGGAGGAAAGTAGAAGTGGATAAGGAAGATAAAGGAATGGCTAAGGAATTTTCCAGAATGTTTCTTGTGTTACCAGAAATCAGAGAATTGCTTTCCCAGAATAAAAAGAAGGAATTAAAGAAACTCTTTTACAACTATGAACCGATCGAGGTAGTGGAAATATTAAGAGAATTCAATCTAAAAGATAAGGTGTTCCTTTTTTCTTCATGGGATGTGGACTTTGCTGCTGATGTTTTTGAAAAGGTGGACAAAGACGACCAAGTTGAGCTCTTAGGAGCATTTAATGAAACTCGTAAGGGTGAAATCTTGGATGAACTTGCTCCCGATGAAAGAGTAGATTTTTTTGAACAGTTGCCGGAGAAGATGGTGGCACGTTTTCTGGCTATTATGGAAAAAGAGGAAGCTCAGGATGTGCGGGAGTTAATGAGATATGATAAAAACACGGCCGGCGGGAGGATGACCACAGATTTTGCTCAAATAGAAGAAGGAATTAGCATTGAAGAAACACTAAAGACTTTAAGAAGAACAGCAAAAGACCTGGAGATGGTTTATTACATTTATGTAGTGGATAGAGCCGATAAATTGTTAGGTGTATTTTCACTTAAGGATTTAATTATGGCCGAGCCAGAGAAAAAAATCAATGAGGTTATGCACACCAAGCTCATTACCATTCCTATTGATATGGACCAGGAAATAGTAGCAAAAAGGATTGCCAAATATGATTTTTTAGCCTTGCCTGTAGTAGACAATGAACAAAAGATGAAAGGAATTATCACCGTAGATGATTTAATTGACGTAATTAGAGAAGAAAATACCGAGGATATGTATAAATTTGGCGCAGCGGGAAGACATACAGAAGACTATTTATCTACGAAGCCTTTCACCATGGCTAAGCACCGAATGACCTGGCTCTTGATTTTAGTGATAGCAGGCTTTGTCTCAAGTATTATATTAGAGAGATTTCCCTTTACTTTGAAAAAATGGTTACCATTGGCTTTCTTTATTCCTCTACTTATGGGTACAGGAGGAAATGCTGGTATTCAAGCAGCATCGGTAATGGTAAGAAGCCTGGCTACAGGCGAGGTAAGGCGGAGAGATATCTGGAGAGTAGTTAAAAAAGAATTCCTCATAGGTATAATGATAGGTGTAGGCTTAGGATTATTAGCTCTTATAAGAGCATTCACCCTACAAACGAGTTTCCCCCTTTATCCCCTGGCACTTACAGTGGGCCTTAGTATGATTGCTACCGTAACTATAGCCACCTCTCTAGGTTCGGCTCTTCCTATTATTTTTGAGAAGTTGGGCCTTGATCCAGCGGT
>DAOWIY010000028.1 GCA_030640665.1 Clostridia bacterium | reverse complement strand
CTCTATGTTTCTATCGCTACCAATGGGACCTTAATTACTCCTCAGATAGCTCAAAGGATGGCTGAGTGTGGGGTAAATTATGTAGAAATTAGCCTGGATAGTACCAGGCCAGAGGTGCATGATGAATTTCGAGGAGTCCCTGGATTTTGGGAAAGGGCGATGAGGGGAATTAAAAATGCAGTAGCCCAGGGAGAGTTCGAGGTTGGCATTGCCTCTACCATAACACAGATAAACTTTGGAGAATTAGAGGATTTGATTCAGTTTGCTAAAAGTTTGGGGGCAGATAAGTTCTATGCCTTTAATTTCATTCCTACAGGAAGGGGAAAAAATATGGTAGATATGGATTTGACTCCCCAACAAAGAGAAAAGATGTTAAATATCCTCTATGAACATTATCTAAAGGGAGATATTGTCTGTATGACCACCTCTCCTCAATATGCTCGTGTTTGTATGATGAACAGCGGAGAAGAGGTAATTCCCAGCTCACATTATACTATAGCTAAAGGCAGGCAGGCTAAAATGTTAGCCGAGTTTATAGGGGGCTGCGGGGTGGGAAGGGCTTACTGCTCCATTCAACCAGATGGAATAATAACTCCCTGTGTCTTTATGCCTCTACCGGTGGGAGATCTCAAAGAGAAAAAATTTATTGACATCTGGAATAATTCGCCTATTCTGAAAGATATCAGAAGAAGAGAAGATTTAAAAGGACACTGCGGAGAGTGCGAATACAGATCAGCCTGTGGTGGCTGCCGGGCTAGAGCCTATGCTTATTTTGGTGATTATAAAGGGCCAGATCCCGGCTGCATAAACAACGAAGAGGCCTTTTTCGCCCTCTCCCCACAGGGGAGAGGGAAGGGGTGAGGGGGGTCTAAGGAAATAAATCATGCGATATTGCAATGAATGTGCAGGTTTGCTCGAGAAAAAGGAGATAGAGGGGTATCAAAGGTTGGTTTGTTCTCGATGTGGCAAGATACATTAGCAAAATCCTCTTCCGGTGGTAGCAGGAGTTATAATAGGTAAAGAAGGGCAGATATTACTGACAAAACGGGGGATTCCTCCCGGTGAAGGAAAATGGGCTTTGCTGGCAGGATTTGTAGAGAGAGGTGAGTCACCAGAGGAGGCAATGCTAAGGGAGATAAGAGAAGAAATAGGGGTAGAAGGGAAACTGGAGGGATTGATAGGTGTATATAAAGGCAAGGCCGAAATGTACGGTTCGGTGGTTGTCATTGGCTACAAGATAGTTTCTCAGTCAGAGGTCTATACTCTAAGTAAAGAGGTAAAAGAAGTCAGGCTTTTCTCCCGAGATCATCTTCCTTCACTTGCCTTTTCTTCTCATAGAAGAATCCTTGATGATTTATGGCGAACTCGCCATCGCCCCGTTCCCACTGTAGATACAATAATTGAAAAAGAAGGAGGGATTGTTTTGATAAAAAGAAAAAACCCTCCTTACGGCTGGGCTCTGCCGGGAGGATTTGTGAATTATGGGGAATTGTTAGAAGAAGCAGCTAGAAGGGAACTCAAGGAGGAAACAAATCTGGAGGCAAAAGAATTAAGACAGTTTCATACTTATTCAGATCCTGGTAGAGATCCACGTTTTCACACTATTACTACTGTTTTTATTGGAAAAGGGGAGGGAGAGGGGAAGCCGGCTGATGATGCCGAGGAACTAAAGGTGTTTAAAAAAAGAGAACTCCCCTCAAAATTAGCCTTTGACCACAGAAAAATTCTAGAAGATTATTTAAAGGGGAGTTATCTAGATGTCTAAAATTGCTATCTATCCAGGCAGCTTCGATCCTATCACTAATGGACATTTAGATATTATAAAAAGGGCTCGAGATTTGTTTGATAAGGTAATCATTGCTGTGAATAACAACCCATTGAAGACTTTTTTATTTACAGCTCAGGAAAGAGTAGAAATGATAAAAGAGCTTTTTAATGTCTCTGAGGGTATAGAGGTAGAGAGTTTTCGGGGTTTACTTGTTCAGTATGCGAAGAAAAAGGGAGCTCACTTTATAATTCGGGGGCTGCGGGCTCTGTCAGATTTTGAATATGAATTTCAAATGGACTTAATGAATAGGAAGCTTAATCCTGGTATCCAGACTATCTACCTTATGACCAACCAGCGCTATTCCTACCTTTCCTCCGGCATAATTAAAGAAATTGTCAGATTGGGAGGAAGTGCAGAGGGTTTGATTCCTGATTTAGTGGAAAAGAAGCTCTTAGAAAAATTCACTTAAGTGGCAAGATTTAGGGTGATTTTTGTGTTTTGTTCTAGTTTATTAAAAAAGGATTATCGAGAAATAGCGGAAATTTGAGATAAAAAGTTGTGCCTTCCTTTTCTTTGCTTTCCACTTCTATTTTTGCTTGATTAGCGAAGACTAATTTCTTTGTGATAGCCAGACGTAAACCTATTTTCCTGGCATTGACGGTAAATAGAGGTTGGTATATCTTGTCTAGGTTTTCTCTGGGAATACCCTGTCCAGAGTCAGAAATACTAACAGCTATATACTGGCTATCTAAGTGAGAAGTTATTTTTAGCCTCCCTCCGCCAGGCATAGTTTCAACAGCATTAAGAATGAGGTTTCGTAGAGCTTGTTCTATTTGGTTTTTGTCCAGTTCTACCTGAGGAAGATCTCCCGATAATTCCTTAACCAATCTAATCTTACTAGGAATAGAGAAGCTCCTCAGGCTCTCTTTAATTAAATCATTAATGTGAACGAAGGAATATTCCGGCTTGACTTCCCTGGTGAATTCAAAAAATTCTTTCAAGGTATAGATAGCTTTGTCTATTTCTGTCTCTAAAATTTCTAGTTGTTCGTCGATTTCTTCCTTATTTTGTTCTGGGAGTATTATTTTCAAGAAATCCAGTGAACTCCTGGCTACTACTAATGGATTTTGCATTCCGTGAATCAAGGGAATGGTTATCTTTTTTATAGTGGTCAGCCTTTCTTTTTTTAGCTTTTTTTCTAATTTCTCCTGCTCCTTCGTGCGTTGTAGCAATTTATAGTTTTTACCTCGTATCATCTTTGCAAAAACTGAACTGACTGAACCTATAAAAACAAACATCATTGTTAGTACCTTCTTTGATTCTTGGTAATATAGGCGTATTCAAGCTTCTCATCAAACAGGAGCTTCTTCCCTATATTTTTGCTCAAGGGCCTTTTTAATACTCAGTTTTAATTCCCTAGGAGAAAATGGTTCGTTAAGATAATCGACTGCTCCTTTTCTTATGGATTCCACTGCAGTAGTTATAGATCCATATTCTGTATAAATGATAACCTGAAGTTGAGGTTTTCTCTTTTTTATATTCTCTAAAGTCTCAATTCCATTCATCTGAGGCATTCCAAGGTCAACAAGAACCAGATCAAAACTTTCTTCATCCACTGCCTTTATGGCTTCATAACCATCTTTCACATCCCTTACACAATAACCTTCTTTCTTTAAAATATCTGAAAATACAGTTCGCACATTTATTTCATCATCAACTACTAGAATATATTTTTGTTTTTCGATCATTTTTCTCCTATCTTTCCTTTTGTTTTGTTTTTAGAGAAGCAATTTCTGTGCCAAATTTTTAAGAATAAGCAAAAATTGACTCAAAGATGGAACTATACCTTCTCTCTTCTAACTTACCAGTTTCTGTTAAAGTCTTCCTACTTAAAGTAAGATGTTCAATAATGAAATTCGTATCTCGTTGTTCGTTGTTCGTATCTCGCTTATCTTAGCTTTAGCGTGTAGTTTTCCAAAAAAGTAATTTCCACCTATAGTGGCATAACTACTATCACCTATAGCTCCTGAAGCGAATTTTCGTTTCAGCTAATTCTGCCAAAGCAGTCAAAATAGAGTGTTTTAAAACTCTCTTTTTAATCATCTATTTCTCTCTTTCCGAGATACTAGATACGAGATACGATTCACGAATTCTTCAGGTATGTTCATTTTTCAAAAGCCATAATGCACTTTGAACATTAACACTCTCGTCGCTTATATCTCGTATTGCGTCCTATGTTGTCCGGGTCACGGGTTATGGTAACGGGTCACCTTCACATTCCTTGACAATCTTCTGTTATCTGTTAAATTCCAGACAATTAGTATTAGCGAATAGTAAAAATTATGACTCATAATTCGTAACCTGAAAAAGGGTGGAGAGTACGAGATACAAGCGACGAACAACGAGCAACGAATTTGGAGGGAGATGAGAAAATACGAAGAAGAGGGTTTACCTTAATAGAGCTTTTAATAGTAGTGACGGTGATTATTATTTTATCCAGCCTGGCTGTCGTTAACTTCCTTCAAGTTAGGGAACGGGCAAAAAGGGCAGCGGCAAATTCCTTCATTGCTCAATTAGAGACGGCTATAAATATGTATAAAATTGACACAGGATGCTACCCTCCTGATGAGAAAGGTTCTGCTTCTCTAAGAGAGGCTTTATGCCCCGACCCTACCGATCCTATCTATAGTAATCCAGAATGGAAAGGTCCTTACTTAGAGTTTAAGGATAAGCAGGTAAATAATTATGGTGAAATCCTTGATCCCTGGCATAAGGGACAGGATGACCGTGTTCACATTTATTTCTATAAAGCTGATTTTGATGAAAATCCTCTCACTGGCCCTCCTTTTCATAATAAAAGTAGTTATGATATTTACTCTAAAGGCTTTGATGGAAAAACAGGGACCGATAATACTGATGGGAATGAATTTGCTGATGGGAACTATTGTCAAAACGAGATAGATAACGATGGTGATGGGATTGTAGATGAGCTAGATCCTAATGGACGAGGTGCAGCAAATGGATATCTAGAGGATGACATCAACAACTGGTAGAAAAAAATTGAAAAGCTGTGAGAAAAAATACGGG
>DAOWIY010000055.1 GCA_030640665.1 Clostridia bacterium | reverse complement strand
AGAATTGAGAGTATCGGCTATGGAGCAGGGCAAAGAGACCTTTCCATCCCTAACTTATTAAGAGTTTCTGTAGGTGTAATGAAAAATGCCTACCAGGAAGATGCAGTTTCTTTGATTGAAACCAACATCGATGATATGAACCCAGAGTTTTATGAGCATATTATAAATAGATTATTCAAGGAAGGAGCTCTCGATGTTTTCCTCACCCCTATCCAGATGAAAAAGACCAGACCGGCCACTATGCTCAGTGTTATGGCAAGCCAAGAAAAAATGGAAAAAATGCTTGAGGTTATTTTTGAAGAAACTACTACCCTGGGAGTAAGAATCTCCAAAGTAAAGAGAAAAAAATTAATGCGAGAGAGCCGAAGTGTAGAGACCAAGTACGGTAAAATCGAGGTTAAAATAGCCAGGCTTAATGGTGTTATCAAGAACATTGCCCCTAGCTATGAGGATTGTCAGAAGATCGCCCTCCGCCTTAATACCCCCCTTAAAGAGGTCTATAAAGAGGCAAAAGAGGCTGCAGAAGAAAATGCTTAAACAAATAGCAAATGAGCTCAAAAAGCACGCTCCTTTCACTTTTCTTGGAGCTACTACAGGAATCATCATCATGGCTGTGATAGTTTTTGCCAATGTTTCCCCTGGGACTTCCCGCGCTCTTTTTTATATCTTACATCCTGTCCATGTTGTACTAAGTGCACTTGTAACTACAGCTATGTACAAACGACATAGTAAGGGTAAACTTTGGGCAGCAATTTTAATTGGTTATGCAGGCTCTATTGGCATAGCTACGTTAAGCGATGCGATAATTCCTTATCTAGGAGGGTCCTTACTTGGCATCAAGATAGGATTTCATCTGGGTTTTATCGAAAAATGGTGGCTGGTAAATCCCCTGGCACTAGCTGGTATTACCATCGGCTATTGGAAATCTATAACCAAGTTTCCCCATATGGGGCACGTATTGTTAAGTACCTGGGCATCGCTGTTTTATTTCACAGCATTCGGGACAGCAAATTGGATTCCTTTACTTCCTTTTATCTTACTCTTTTTATTCCTTGCTGTCTGGATTCCCTGCTGTACAAGTGATATAGTTTTTCCTCTTTTATTTACCCCATCAAAAAAGGGTTAGGTGAGTGTGGGAGCAACCCGCAGTAGATTCCTGGTATAAGGATGGGAGGGACTACTTAAAATCTGTGGAGTGGGGCCCTCCTCCACTATTTTCCCTTTAAGCATTACTACTAGCCTATCGCTCACTTTTCTAGCCAGAGCTATATCATGGGTTATAAAGAGTAAACCCAAACCTCTCTTTTCCTGCAGGTTAAGTAGAAGTCTTACAATTTTAGCCTGGATACTGGCATCCAGGAAAGAAGTAGGCTCATCGGCTATGAGAAGCTTTGGATCCAAAACCAGAGCCCTGGCGATGACAACTCTCTGGATCTCACCGCCGCTCAAGTGATGAGGATATCTATCTAGAAACTCTTCATCTGAAGGTAGTTCAACTTCTGTAAGAGTCTGCTCCACTTTTTGGCTTCTTTGCCGGAAAGAGCCTATCTTATAGATGTCCAAAGGTTCCCTTACCGCCTCCAATACATTTAAGCGATGGCTCAAAGATTCTCTGGGGTTTTGGAAAATCATCTGCACTGTTTTATAGAATTTTTTATCTCTTTCGCCTACTTTCTCACCTTCAAGATAGATTTCCCCTTCTGAGTGAAAAAGACCCATTATGCTTTTAGCCAGAGTAGTTTTACCTGCTCCAGATTCACCAACCAAACCCAGAGTCTCCCCCTCATATAAGGTTAAGCAAACAGAATCAACTGCTCTGAAAGAATCAAAGTATTTAGTCAAATTTTTGACTTTAAGAAAGGGCAGGATTCCGCCTCTGTGACAGGCTAAAAATCTTTCTCCAATTTTTTGTAATTCCGGATTCTTCCGTTTGCATACATCCACTACCTGAGTACAGCGGGGATAAAAAGGGCATCCCTTCTCTACTGGCTGCATCCTTCCTTTCATTCCCTGCAGGTCTTTGGTAGTGGTCATATTGGGGTAAGACCTTAGAAGACCCCTGGTGTAAGGATGCCTGGGATTGGAAAGTAGTAAGGGAGTAGAAGCGAGCTCCACAATTCTACCCCCATAAAGTACGGCTACCCTGTCTGTGAGTTTGGCTACAGTGGAGATATCGTGGGTTACGACTAGCACAGAGTATCCCCTGGACAGTCTCTTGATCTTTGTTATCATGTCCGCCTTAGACGTTGTATCCAGGGATGAGACCGGCTCATCCAAAATAAGAACTTCGGGATCATTTGCCAGAGCCATAGCTAATAAGGACCTCTGTTTTTCTCCTTCACTTAACTGATGAGGATAAGCTTTTATGCAGCGGGAAGCAAGGCCTACCTGACTTAAAAGATGAATAGCTTTTTCTGTAGCCTCTTTTTTACTTTCACCTCCATTTTCCATTATGGGCTCTTTAACCTGATCTAAAATAGTGTGTACTGGATTCAAGGCATCCTCTTTGTTTTGAAAAACAATAGAAATGCTATTCCATCTTATCTTTCTTATCATTTCCTCATCCATTTCCATAAGGTTTTTCTCTTGAAAAAAGATTTCTCCCTCCAGACTTGCACTGCTATCCTCATCCACAAGTCTCATAATACTCAAGGCAAGAGTGGTTTTACCTGTTCCGGACTCCCCGATTACTCCCAGGCATTCTCCTTCTTTTATCTCAAGATTTACCCCCTTTAATACCTTGAGTTTTCCATAGCTGACCCTTAAATCTTTTATCTTAAGCATTGCTCTTCCTCAGTCTGGGATCCATAATCTTCTCCAGAGAATACCCCAAGAAAGCAAAAACAAGTATGAGAGCCGATAGTGCCATCCCTGCAGGAAGAAGCCACCACTTCCATATATCCAGATAGTAGAAATTCAGGGCATGGTGCATCATTTTCCCCCAGCTAACCACAGAAGGATCGGTAATTCCAATAAAGGCAAGGCCTGCTTCCATAAATACGGCCATTCGGGCACTATATATGAAAGATACCACAAGAATAGGAGCTAAATCGGGAATTATATGACGAAAGAGAATATAGAATCTGCTTGCTCCAAAAGATTTTGCCGCTGATATATGGACGCTTTCTTTTAAGGAAAGGGTTTGAGACCTGATTATTCTTGCTCCTCCCTGCCATCTTAAAAAAGAGATTAACACAATCAAAAGCCAAATGCTGGGCCTTATAAATGCAGCTACTAGAATTAGTAAAATAACTGTAGGTATTACCAGAAAGGCATCTATAATTCTCATTGCTATTTCCTCATACCATCCTCCGATGAGAGCCGCCGAAGCTCCTATTAATGCACCCAGGAACGTTGATAACATCCCAACCCCTATAGCTACCAGTAAAGAGGTTCTGGCTCCCCAGACCAGCCTGCTCCATATATCCTGACCTACATCATTTGTTCCTAAAAGATGCTCGAGGGAAGGAGCTTCAAATACTAAAGCAGTTTGGACTTGAGGATCTCGTGTTATAAAGGGAGCTATCAGGACAATTACTATAAAAAAGAGAAAAAGAACTAGCCCTATTTTTCCAAACGTATCTTTTTTGAGTTCTTCCCAGTATTTAATATGCATTCTGCACCCTCGGATCCAATTTTTTATATATTAAATCAACAAAGAAGTTGGCTGCCAAAACAAAAATGGCTACCATAAGCAAAGTGCCCTGTAAAACAGGGTAGTCACGCATCAGAAGTGAACTATATATCAAATTTCCTACTCCCGGATAGGAGAAAATTATCTCTATAAATAAAGCTCCTGTAACAGCGGTTCCTAACTTGATACCGGTTCTGGTAACCACAGGCAATAGAGAATTTCTTCCAGCATGCCTGTATCTTACCTTTTTATCTGGTAGACCTTTAGCCTTCGCTGTAAGAATAAAAGATTTCCTCAAAGTCATTATCATAGTATTTCGGGTCAGAAGATAACAACCAGAGACCTCGACTAAAACAAGGGCTGCCAGAGGCAGAATAAAATGTTTAACCACATCTAAAACAAGCCAGATTCCATATATATCTGCATAAGGTGTCCTTGCTCCTTGAAGAGGAAAAAGTCCTAAGTTAACGGCAAAAAAGAGAAGCAGCATTATTCCCATAAAGAAGCTAGGAAAACCGCTAAGAGTCATCATCCCTGTAAGAATAGCTTTATCAGTTATCTTCCCTCTTCTCCATCCGGATTCTATCCCCAAAATTATACCTCCTATGGTAGAAAGGATAAGAGAAAAACCCACCAGAAGAAAGGTCCAGGGAAGATGAGCTAAGATTATTTGGAATACAGAGCCACTTTGATAGTAAGAGTAACCTAAATCCCCTCTAAATAAAGAGAAAATATAGAAGATAAACTGCTTGTATAAAGGTTCGTCCAGGGCAAATCTTTTTATAAGGCTCGCTTTAAACTCTGGAGTCATCTGCACCAAGACTTCCTCCCCATATATTGCTGTAAGGGGAGTACCTGGCATTAATCTAGGAAGTAAAAAGTTCAAACTCAATATAATTAGAAAAGCGATTCCATAATTTGTAATTTTTCTTTTCAGGTTCATCGTTCATCTCGTTGGTTAATTAGTTAAATGGTTAATTTGCTTTTTTCCCAATTAACTATCCGCTATCTGCTGAAGTGCCTAGGAAGCAGAGTTTGTTTAATGGAATAGGAATTCCTGAGGCTAGGCCGCCTGGCGTGTAATAAAGGTTGATAGTTCCATCGTGAGCCCAGTACCAGATAGGGTAGTAAAGAGTTAGAGTTGGAATCTCCTCTGCATAAATTTCCTGGATTTTCCAGATAATATCCCTTCTTTTCTCTTTTTCCATCTGGTGTACCTGGCTTACTAACAAGGTGTTTAAAGTCTCATTTTTATGATATCTTGCACTGTTAAAACCTTTTCCCAGTATCACCTTGTTAAGGATGGAAGGATCCCCACACAGCCCTCCGTGGCCGCTTATAGCCAGATCGAACTTCCAGCTTCCTACCTTCATATCAAGGGTCTTTGATTCTAAACTCCTTAAATCAACCGTTATTCCTATCTTTTCTAGCTGTTGGCTTATGAGTTCAGCCACTCTTAGAAACTTTGGACTGGTAAGAAGCTCCAATTCAAGCTTTTGTCCATCTTTGCCATAGTACCCATCTTCTATATGATATCCAAGGCTCTCTAATATAGCCTTGGCCTTATGGGAATTATAAGGATACTGCTCAATATGGGAATTGTACCAGTATTCCTCTGATGGAGGAAGCAGTCCGGGACTTCCGAGAACGGCATATCCTCTCTGGGTTATTTTTACTATCTCCTCCCTGTTTATGGCGTAAGCCAGAGCCTGTCGAAATTCTTTAGACGATAGGAGCTCCTTTTTGTAATTGAACATTAGTTTTGCATTCCAAGCTCCTGAGGAGGTAATTATAGAAAAGCCTTTCTCTTTTAGCTCATCTACTATTTCCGGAGGGACGGCACTAGCATTAACCTCCCCTCTCTTCAGGCTAGCAGATGCCATTTGTTCACTAACTTTAATAAATCTAATCTTTTCTATCTCTGGCTTGCCCAGGTAGTAGTTTTGATATGCCTGGTAGAGATAACTTCCTTGAGCTTTATCGTAATCTAGAAGTCTGTAGGGGCCTGTTCCTATCAAAGCTTCATCTTCCCTGAAATCCTGGGGATTTTCTATTTTTTGCCATATATGTTTAGGAAGAATAGGCAGAGTACCTGCTATATTGCTGAGAAAGGGAGCATAGGATTCTCTAAGATACACTTTCACTGTATAAAGATCAACTTCAATAGTTTTCTCCACTATGCTGGAATCCACCCAGGAAATAGGATGTTTCTTTATATAGTTAAAGGTAAATACAACATCTTCGGCAGTAAAGTCTACCCCATCATGCCAGGTTACACCCTTGCGCAGGAAGAAGGTATAGGCATTTTCCTCCTGGTCATATTCCCAACTTCTTGCCAGTAGAGGAGTAAATCCTTTTTCATTCTTCCATGCCAAAGTGTCAAAGATGAAGCTCATCCGTACATATCCCGGACCTCTAGAATAACATGCATAAGGAGAAGGATAGCCCCAGTCTCCTGTTGAATCGGCTATGGTGTAAGTAATTTTTTCGCCCTGCGAGTTCTCACCTTCACCATACACACTGGCTGTCCACCATAAAGATCCACCATATAGAACAAAAGCTAGTAAACCTATCAAAACCACTTTATTTTTTAGCATCAACACCTCCTATATGTGGTTTTATATCCAGAATAGGGGTTCCATTAATTGCATCCAGACCTTTTACCAGCAGCCGATTCTCATCTCTTTTTAAAAGCTTCACCGAGCTTAGCCCTATCTGATTGGGCCTATGAGGACTTCGGCAGGCAAAAACCCCTCTAATGTCCCCATACCTTGTCTTTTGTTTTAACTTATAACCTTCAGACTTATGAAAATAGAATAGAACGTCCAGGTAGTCATTTTTCTCAATTCTAAAAAGTCCTTGTCTATATTGAGGAAAGATTACGAGTGTTGAATTCGCCTTTTGCAGCTCCTGGGGATCTGCTCCTTCCTGGAATTGGTTCTCCACATATCCTATAGGAGATAGTTCGAACTTTTTAATCATCTTCCTCCTCTATTTCGGTAATACCTCCTCCGTCAAGTTGATAGTACTTGCCGCCCCCACAGGTAATGCACATTATTTTTCCGTTTTTCACCATTGCTCTGGATTTCATCAGGCTCTCTTTGCACTGGCTGCAAATGACACTTTCAAAAATGGGAGCGTATAGGGGAATCTCAACTTCTACCCTCTCCATTTTAAAAATCTTCCCTGCCTCTATTTTTAGCAAATCGAAACAGACTTTTTCACCGAACTCCATCATTTCTATTTTTTCTTGTTCACTTCCTTTTCTTTGAGTTATTACCTTCTCCAGTAATTTACTGTACTGGGGATATCTTTCTTTTAATAAATGGCCAAATTCAGGCTTGACTACAATCCTCATTCCTTTTTCATCCCTCCTGGTCAAAGTGAAGGCTGTCTTTCCTAAATCTTCATATATCAAGGAATTATTTCCGAAAGTGCAGCCGGTTACCATCTGGACTCCGTCACTAAAACAACTGTTAGTCTCTACAATGGCCAAAACTTTCTCCATTCCTTTGGCTTTGCTCTGCAATTTCTTAACTGCCAGATAACCTGCTCTTACTCCCAAGGACAGAAGGGGGCAAAAATGCCCGTGCAGCTCTCCTGCTTTTCTAATTATCCCCTCTAAATTGTCTGAATCAATCATTGTCTCAATATCATCCCTTGGATTGCTCATATATGTTTCCTTTAAGATAGCTCTTTCCCCGTAGTAGTCATAGTTAATTTGCCGTGTTTTACACCGCGAGTGCTTATCAGCTTATCAGCAATGGCTCTGATTTTATCCACTCTTCCCCTTACCAATAAAACCTCCAGACAATTGTTCTCGTCCAAATGCAGGTGCATAGTAGAAATGATAAGGTTATGGGAATGATGTTGGAGCTCAATCAAAGCCTCTGAAAGCCCTGGTGTGTGGTGATTATAAACAAGGGTGATTGTTCCTGCCATCTCTTCTTTTTCTGTCTTCCACTTCTCCTCCACCAGATGATCCCTGATTAAATCTCTTACTGCTTCCGATCTATTCGCGTATCCCTTCTTAGAGATTAGTTTGTCAAAATCCTTGAGTAACTTCTT
>DAOWIY010000036.1 GCA_030640665.1 Clostridia bacterium | reverse complement strand
TTTGGTTTCCATGGCTCATATTAAGAGAAAAGGAGAGTTTGAACGAGCTTTTTCTGCGGCCGTTGTCCATGATTTCTTCAATCTTCTTTGTGTTCTTGTTTTCTTTCCTCTGGAAATCTATTTTCATATTATAGAGAAAACCTCTTATTTTTTGGGCCAGATGTTTCAAGGCATGGGCGGGCTAAAGATAACCAGCCCTTTAAAGATCATTCTTGATCCTTCTACTCAGCTAATAGAAAATCTGCTTGCCCATAATCCTTTGCTCATTCTTTTTTTCTCCCTGGTTTTTCTTTTTATTGCTTTAACTATTCTGGTAGCTATGACCCGGTCTTTAATGAGTGAGAGAGCGGGATTATTTCTAGATAAATATCTATTTGGTACCCCGAGAAAAAGTTTTTTGGTGGGGCTCTTATTAACAGCCATAATTCAATCCAGTTCAGTTACTACTTCTCTGGTGATACCTTTAGTGGGAGCAGGCTTATTAACCTTAAGAAAGATTTATCCTTATGCTTTAGGAGCAAATTTAGGAACGGTGATTACGGCTATCCTTGCTTCCTTGGTCACAGGCTCTTTTACCGGAGTGCAGGCAGCCTTTGCCCATTTAAGTTTTAATGTGCTCGGTATTCTGGTGTGGTATCCTTTAAGAGAAGTGCCTATAGGTATTGCAGAAAGGTTTAGTTCTTTTGTCAGGGGGAAAAGATTTATAGCCTTTATTTATATGATTTTTGGCTTTTTCTTAATCCCCCTTGTTTTAATCATTCTTACCGGGAGGTGAAAATATGTTTAGAGAGTTTTTTGAAATTTGGAAGAAAGCAGGGCTGTTAAGTACGGCTACCGAAGAGGTGGAAAAAATGCTTTTTGTGGCTAAGGATATGTTTACTTTCTCCCTTCGGGTGTTAATGGACAAAGAAAAGGAGGAGGAGGATATATACGAAATTGACCAGAAGCTTAATAAGCTCTTGATTAATGTGCGCAAGAAAATCCTGGAACATCTTTCCGTAAATCCTTCCCAGGATGTTACCTCTTGCTTAATTCTGATTACTATCGCCATAGATATAGAAAGGATTGGCGATTATTCTAAGAACTTAATCGAGCTTTCTCATAGATACCCTTCTCCACTGAAAGAGGGATATACCGGGAGGATAAGGGAAATCGAAAATGAAATAACCGAACTATTTGACGAGACAATAAATGCCTTTAAAAATGCAGACATTGATTTAGGGAAAGAGATTATGGTAAGACATGCTAAACTAGCACCCCTCTGCGAGAAGGTCATAGACGATCTTATTGAAGATAGAGAAATTTCCAGCAAAATAGGCATTGTATATGCTCTTCTTGCCCGCCATTTAAAACGAGTAAGCGCTCATTTGAAGAACATTGCCTCCAGTGTAGTTAATCCCTTCCATAGGCTGGGATATAAGCCCAAGAATGTTGGCTAAAGGTTAAGGGATGAGGGGAGAAACTCAATTTTCTGGGAATGAGTAGCTGCTGATATCAGCCTCAGGGGTTTGTTTTGGGTATCCTTCCAGGAGAAAATCTTCTCCTATTTTTTTTACTGAATTTATGTCGATGTAGGGAGTTTCCTTTAAAAAATCAACTCCTTTTCCTTCTACCCAGGTGGGGGCATTCCTCCCTCCTATTACCCGAGGAGCGAGGAAGAGAAAGATTTTATCTACACTTTTTTTCTCAAAAAAAGAGGCGATTACCTCTCCTCCTCCTTCAACTAGAAGATTCATTATTTCCAGCTCCCCCAATTTTTTCAGGACTTCGGTAAGATTCACTCTTCCTTCTTCTGCTTGTATTATGGCGACCTTAACTCCTTTATTCTCTAGCTCTTTCAATTTTTGCTTATCCGCTTGAGGGGTAGTAAATATGAAAGTATCGGCTCTCTCCTGGTCAATCAAAATCCGTGCCTCTAGAGGAATTCTTAACTTACTGTCCAGAATAATGCGAGCAAAATTCTTTTTAGAAGGGGGAAGTAGTGAGGGATCATCACTGATTATAGTATTTATTCCCACCAAAACGGCATCCATCTTATCTCTTAAGGAATGGGCAAATTTACGTGCTTCTTCACTGGTTATCCATCTGGATTCTCTTTTATGAGTGGCAATCTTTCCATCCAGACTGCTGGCTACTTTTACCGTGACAAACGGGGCTCTCTTTCTTATATATTTAAAAAAAGCTTCATTTACCTTTTTTGCTTCTTCTTCGCAGGTTCCTATTTGAGTTTCTATTCTTTCTTTTTCTAGCTGCTTGATTCCTCCTCCTGAAGTAGGGTCTAGAGTGGCTGCTACTACTTTTTTGATACCAGCCTGAATTATCTTTTGTGTACAGGGAGGGGTTTTTCCATAACGATTGCATGGTTCCAGGCTGACGTACAAGGTGGTACCTCTGGCTTCATTCTTTGCTTTTTCAATAGCTTCTACCTCAGCATGAGGTCCCCCAAAGTAGCGATAATAGCCGGTAGCGATTAACTTTCCCTCTTTGATAAGGACTGCTCCTACCATAGGATTAGGAGATACTTTTCCTTCCCCTTTTTTGGCTAACTCCAAAGCCAGCCTCATCCATTTCTTGTCTTCTACTGCTTCTATTACCCCTACTCCAGCAGTATTATATCCCTGGCTCAAAATTCTCCTCCTTGTCCTCCTCAAATTCCTTATAAATAGCTCTTACTGCTTTTTCCCCCTCGTTTTTTTTAACTACACAGGAGATCTTTATTTCCGAGGTGCTTATCATATCAATGTTTATTTTTTCTCTGCCCAGCGAGGTAAACATACGGGCGGCAACGCCGGGATGAGACTGCATTCCTGCTCCTACTAAGGAGACTTTGGCCATGTCAGAATTATAAAATACCTCTTTTACCTCCCGCTCTTTCTTTATTTTTTCCATCACTTTTTCTACTTCTTTTAGGTCTTTCTCTTCTATTGTAAAGGAGATATCGTTCTTTCCCCCTTTAGTGCTGCTTTGTACAATCATATCCACGTTAATGTTGACCCTGGCCAATTCAGTGAAGATAAATCCAGCTATCCCTGGCTTATCAGCCACTTCCTTAATGGTTACTCTGGCCTCTTTTTTATTAAGCACGATTCCGGATACCACAAAGCGTTCCATAGGTTTTTCTTCAATCAATTATTGTTCCCTCCTTTTGACTGAAACTAGAGCGGATATGCAGAGGAACTTTATATTTTTTAGCCATTTCTACCGCTCGCAGGTGAATAACTTTAGCTCCTAAACTAGCCATTTCCAGCATTTCCTCATAGGAGATGCGCTCCAGTTTTCTTGCTTCAGGTATAATTTGGGGGTCAGTTATATATACTCCCTCTACATCGGTGTAAATCTCACATAAGTCCGCTCCTAATGCAGCAGCCAGGGCTACAGCTGTTGTGTCTGAGCCTCCTCTTCCCAGGGTAGTGATAGTATTTTGAGAGGTAACTCCCTGATAACCGGCTACTACTACAATCTTATCTTCTCTGATTTCTTTCCGAATTCTTTCTGTTTCGATTTTCAGGATGCGAGCTTTACTGTAAGCTTCATCAGTAATTATTCCTACCTGAGGGCCGCTAAAGGCTACTACTTTACCTCCTAAGGAATGAAGAGCCATAGATAATAAGGCAGAGGAGACAATTTCTCCCGTGGATAAAAGCATATCCAGTTCTCTTTTTGGGGGATGAGAATTAACTTGTGAGGCAAGTTCTAATAATTCATCGGTGGTATCTCCCATGGCTGAGACTA
>DAOWIY010000070.1 GCA_030640665.1 Clostridia bacterium | reverse complement strand
GAACAGTGTTTAAAAGTCTTTTTATTCAATGAAGTTATTCAAGATTTTAAATATAATATCCCAGGATAATAAGAATAGTGTACGATGTTGTGCTACAACTTTTTCTCTTAATTAGGGTGTACGATGTTACGCTATGTGTGAGTTAATTAGTTATGCCATCTTACCTTTTACATTGGCTTTCTGTCTGGTACTAATCTCTAATTAACTAATCCACTAATCATCTTCTTTTGTTTGATGAATCGCACCGCTACTTACAGCTTAAGGCTTATAGCTTTTTTAGCCTCTTTTATCTGTCTAGCCAGACTTTTCTTTCCTGTCCCCCCTGCTGATTCCTTATTAAAGACGCAGGAGTCTAACTTTATTCTTCCAAAGACATCTTCCCCGAAAGAAGAGGAGAATTTTTGATAGTCTGAGAGGGTAAGACCTTCAAATCCTTTGCCTTCCTCTAGACAATATTTAATTATCGCTCCTATAAGCTGGTGCGCTTTTCTAAAAGGAACTCCCTTTTCCACCAGGTAATCAGCGAGGTCGGTGGCGGCGAAGAAACCTTTCTCTGCCTCTTTTCTCATCCTATCTTTATCTATTTTTATATGGCTAAACATTTCAGCATAGAGTTTTAGGCTTTCCTTGACTATCCTTACGGTTTCAAACAAAGGAAGCTTATCCTCCTGCATATCCCGGTTGTAGGACAGGGGGAGGGCTTTCATAGTGGTAAGAAGAGAAACAAGGTGGCCATAGACTTTTCCTGTTTTTCCTCGAATGAGTTCAGCTACATCAGGATTCTTTTTTTGAGGCATTATACTTGAGCCAGTAGCAAAGGCATCGCTTACCTGGATAAAAGAAAAAGCAGGAGAGGACCAGAGGATAAAATCCTCTGAAAGGCGCGATAGATGCATCATTAAAAGGGCTGCCGCTGATAAAAACTCTATAATATAATCTCTGTCACCCACCGTATCCAGGCTATTTTCGCTGACTTTAGGAAAAGCTAAGAGCTTAGCTACATACTCTCTATCAACCCGAAGAGACGTTCCTGCCAGAGCTCCTGCTCCTAAAGGCATTACATTAACCCGCTGGGAGGAGTCTTTAAATCGCTCTTTATCTCTTTCCAGCATCCAAAAATAGGCAAGAAGGTGATGAGAAAAAAGAATGGGCTGGGCGTATTGTAGATGGGTATAACCAGGCATAATAACTTGCAGATTTTTCTCGGCTAGCCCCAAAAGAGTTTTTTGGAAATCGTTGATTAGAACAATGATTTGACCTATTTCCTCCCTCAAGTAGAGTCTTTCGTCTAAGGCGATTTGGTCATTTCTAGATCTAGCTGTATGTAATTTTTTACCTACCTCCCCCGCTCTTTTAATCACCTCTTCCTCTATAGCAAGATGGATGTCCTCTTTTTGGTTAAAGTTTAACTTTCCGGCCTCAATATCTTTTTCTATTTCTTTTAAGGCGCAAAGGATCTTTTCAGCTTCTATTTCTTTAATAATTCCACATTTAGAGAGCATCTTTACATGAGCAGCGCTTCCGGCTATATCATATTTATATAACTTCTTATCTAATTTAATAGAAGAAGTAAAATCTCTTACTAGTTTATCTATCTCTTCGGTAAATCTTCCTCTGCATAAATCCATACTGGCCTTCCTTTTTTAGCGTATAGCGGGTAGCGTTTACGATATACGGGTTTAATTATTTTAGGAGATTTAAAGGTGTGTGTCAAATTTAGAAAAGAGTAAAAGGGATTAGTGCAATCCTTATTTTAATTTAATCATTTCTTCTTTTTCCAGGGAGGCATTGGCAGCTAGGGTTAGTTTCAAAGTTTTCAGGGCATCCGAATAAGGTGAGCTTATTATTTTGGGATTGTCTTCTTTTATAGCTTTAATAAAGGCTTCGTTCTCTGCCTGGTAGGGGTCTATATCCATCCTTATTTTCTTCTCCTCGCCATTGTTAATCTTCAAGAGGCGAGAGGAGAGAAGAAGGTTTACCTTAAGACCCTTTGCTATCAGATTAATTCCCCACTCACGCCCATGGGAGAGAATGCAGGCAGAGGAAATACTGCCTATAGCTCCATTTTCGAAATGGAGATTTACACAAGAGGCATCATCCAAATTATAGTTTTCCATATTTTCCATTAGACCATTGAACTTTTGGCCGTAGACTTTATCTACTTCTCCTACAAGATACCTTGCTAGATCAAAGATATGAGTGGTTTGTTCAACGATTTGACCTCCTGATTCATTTTTATTTCTCCACCAGGGAACATCATGGCGAAGGGGACAAAAATAGTGACCTGAAACCAGAGCAATCTTTCTCTTCTCCAATTCTTTCTTGGCTCTATTTACTATATCTGAATATCTGTATACGTATCCTACGCTGGAAATAACACCATTTTTCTCAATAACTTCATTGATTTGATACGCCTTTTCTAAGTTTAAGGCAAGGGGTTTTTCCACAAATAGATTTATTCCTTTTTCCGCAGCTAGAATTTCTTGGTCACCATGGGCAAAAGGAGGTAGACAAATATATACGGCCTGCAGGTTCTCTTTATCCAACATTTCCTGGTACTTGACATAAGATTTAGTTCCGAAGACTTTAGCTACTTTTTGAGCCTCTTTTCCATCCACGTCACAAACACAAACTAATTCTGTGTCCTTTATTTTTGCCAGTTTTTCCATGTGGCGGATAGCAATTCTTCCTGTACCAATAAATCCAATTTTTATCTTCATTTAAGCAGCTTTGAGAGCTCCGAAAAACTCTATTTCAATTAAAAGATCTCTTTGTCGGTATCTTGTGTCTCCTCGCAACAACAAGGAAATATAAGAGGACTCTTAATCTCCAACGCTCACTGATTTTGCTAATGGGGGAAGAAAGCTTCGAAGAAGCCGTTAAGGAGAGCAGATTTGTATTAGAAAAGAAAAAATACCTCATTCCAACACTTTTTACCAAGTAAATAATAAATTCAAACATATACGCTATTTGCTCTCCCTCCCCCTATCTTGTTATCCGTAGATACCTCTTTAAAGAAACCTCAAGGTTTCTTTGTTCAAAGAGGATTATCTAGGCTAAGGATAAACCTACCATTTTAATATAATAGTATTATACCATAGTTTTTTAATTTATCAAATTTCCCGCATTAAGTCAAGTTAATTTATCAAATTTCCCGCATTAAGTCAAATCTAATTAGTCATCCTTTAAAAATGTAACCGAAGAAGACTCTTCTTTTCTTCCTTCTACCAGATAAGCAATTTCTGTGCCAAATTTTTCCAGAGAATATCCCGGAACTTTTCTACCTACCTTCAATGCCTGATGGTGTGGGGAAGTCCTCCACTCACTACTAAAAAAGACAGCAATTATTTTAGCATTTAGCGTGTAACGCTTAGTTTTTTCTATTCGCTAAACGCTATACGCTCTACGTTATTTAATATTCGCTACCCGAGCTTTACTTACAGGTGATGCGGTTTTTTGTTTATTCTTAGGTAGTGTTCATTTTCTAAAGGCTATAGCGTATTCTAAACACCAGCCTTTTATTATCTTATTCATATTCCCATTTCAAGCTTTCTATTTTTCAACGAAGAGGGATTAGAGAGCGCTGAAAATTCTGTTCAATTTTGGAAAATAGGGAGCGCTCTTCTCAAAATGCCTATTTCTGGACCTCATTCCTAAAAATAACCGAAAATAGGGTTGAAGTGGAGATGTTTTCAGCCAGACAAATACATTTTTGAATCTTGGCCAACTTTGTGATAACTTTTTTCTTGCATTCTTCTAAGTGAGCCTGTGAATTGACATCTAAGGCAGATATGGTAAAATGTGGATAACTTCAAGAAGTGCCTGGGTATAAGTAAAATTTCCTAATACTTTCAAGAGAGGTAAGCAGTTTTCTTTACCAGGACTAAACTTAGAGGATTACGGACTGTCAAAATTCTATGAAAATTAGCGCAAGAACAAAAATAGTGGGAATTTTTGGTTATCCTATCTACCATTCTCTTTCTCCCATTTTTCATAATGCTGCTTTTGCCAAGTTGGGACTTGATTTTATCTATTTTCCTTTTTCTGTAAAACCGAAGGATCTAAAGGAAGCGGTGCAGGCTATAAAATCCTTAGATATAGTAGGGGTAAATGTTACCATCCCTCACAAGGAGAAGATATTACCCTATCTTGATGAAATATCTTCAGAAGCAAAGATGATAAAGGCGGTAAATACTGTTTATAACAAGAAAGGTAAGTTAATTGGTTATAATACTGATGGAGAAGGTTTTCTTGGCTCACTAAGAAAAGAAGGAAAATTTAACCCTGAAGGCAAGAATGTATTTATGGTGGGAGCGGGAGGAGTTGCTTACGCTATCTCCTTTGCTTTAATCAAAGCAGGGATAAAAAAATTAACTTTTACCAATCGGGAACTTAATTTTAAGAGAGCGAGGATTTTATTCAAGCATTTAAAAGGGACTTTCAAGGATAGATGCCAGCTATCGCTTATCGATTTTCATAAAAGAAATTCACGGCGTATACTGAGCAAGGTTGATTTATTTGTCAATGCTACCTCTGTAGGGATGCGTTCCTCAAATGATCAATTATTAATTGATCCAGATCTTTTTTCTCCAGATGTATTTATTTACGATGTTGTCTATAATCGAAAAACGAATTTTTTAAAATCAGCCGAGGAAAGAAAACTTTCTTCCTTAGGGGGGTTGGGGATGCTCCTTTATCAAGGAGCTCTTTCCTTTGAAATCTGGACTCATCGTAAGGCGCCTATGGAGACGATGAGAGAGGCGCTGGAGTGTGAATTGTGAATAGTGAATGGTAGCGGTGCGATTTATCAAACAAAAGAAGATGATTAGCGGATTAGTTAATTGAGAGATTAGCCTCAGAAGTAATTGATTAAGAAGAGATTTGACATCCCTAATTAACTAATCTCTAGTCTCTAATAAACTAATTAACTGAGAAGTTGCATAAATCCGACCGCGACTATACGCTATCCGCTATACGCTATACGCTAAAAAGAAGGGAGAGGCTAATGCTTCGTTATTTAACAGGGGGCGAATCTCATGGTAAGGGTTTAACTGCCATTTTAGAAGGGATACCGGCTGGCTTAGGCTTATCGAGTAAGGATGTCAACCAAGAGTTGAGACGAAGACAAGGAGGCTATGGTCGGGGGGAGAGAATGAAAATAGAAAAAGATAAAGTAGAATTTCTCTCTGGTATTCGCCTGGGAAAGACATTAGGCGCCCCCATTACCTTAATGATAAAAAATCTTGACTGGCAAAACTGGCAAGGTGTGATGGCTCCGGAGATTAAAGGGACGGATTCTCGAAATATTTCTCCTCTTACTTGTCCTCGGCCAGGTCATGCAGATTTAGCAGGGGCAATCAAATATGATTTTGATGATCTGAGGAATGTCCTGGAGCGAGCTAGTGCACGGGAAACAGCAGCTCGAGTGGCTGTGGGAGCTATTTGTAAAAAATTCCTTGCCCAATTTGAGATTCAAATTTACAGCCGAGTTGTCCAGATTGGTAAGATAAAAGATATAACTCAATGGCAGCCTACAGAGGCAAATTACGAGTTAATTGAGAATTCTCCTTTGCGTTGCTTGGATGAGGCAAAGGAGAAAGAAATGATAGCTTTGATTGATTTAGTAAAGAAGGAGGGGGATAGTCTGGGAGGAATATTTGAGGTGATAGTTACTAATCTACCGGTAGGACTGGGTAGTTACATTCAATGGGATCTTAAATTAGATGCTCGTCTAGCCTATGCTATAATGAGTATTCAAGCTATTATTGGTGTGGAGATTGGTTCAGGTTTTATGATGGCAGAAGAGTTCGGCTCTCGGGTTCAAGATGAGATATTCTATGATCAAAGTGGGAGTGGGTTTTATCGAAAGACCAATAATGCAGGAGGTATCGAAGGAGGAATGAGTAACGGTGAGCCAATTATCCTGCGGGCAGCTATGAAACCAATCTCTTCCTTAGCTAGAGCCTTATCTTCAGTAGATATGGTTACCAAAAAGACAGTTAAAGCTATGAAACAGCGAGCTGATGTCTGTGCTGTCCCCGCTGCCTCTATTATTGGAGAAGCAGTGGTTGCTTTTGAGCTCGCCAAAGCCGTGCGAGAGAAGTTTGGCGGAGATAGTCTGAGGGAAGCAAAGAGGAATTATTTAAGTTACATGGATTATGTGAGAAGAAGATGAATATTGTATTAACTGGTTTTATGGGAACAGGCAAGAGCATTGTGAGCAGGAAACTGGCTAAGAGACTGGGAATGAGCTATCTGGATACTGATGAGCTCATCGAGGAAAAAGAAGGAATTAAAATCTCGGCTATATTTCAAGAGAAAGGGGAAAAATACTTCCGTCAGTTGGAAACTCAAGTAATTAAGGAGGTTGCCTCCCTTGATAATCATGTAATTTCTAGTGGTGGAGGGGTGGTATTAAGAGAAGAGAATGTGACCGCTTTAAAGAAAAATGGCTTTATCATTTGTCTTTCTGCCAACCCGGAGGTAATCCTGCAGCGAACAGCAAATAATAGGGATCGTCCCTTATTAGAGGTGGATGACCAGAAAAAGAGAATCAAAGAGCTCCTTAAAATACGTAAACCTTTTTATGATAAAGCTGATTTTAACATCGATACCTCTAACTTAAGCAGCGAGGAGGCAGTGGAGAAAATAGTGAAATTTTTAAAGGGGGAAAAATGAAGCATATCCTAGTCATTAATGGGCCAAATCTGAATTTATTAGGAACTAGAGAAGTAGATATTTATGGGAAAATTACTCTGGCTAAGATTAATGAGATGGTCAAAGAAAAAGCAAGAGAGTTAAACTGTCAGGTGAGGATTAAACAATCAAACAGTGAAGGAGAAATAGTGTCCTTTATTAGTGAGGCTAGAAATTGGGCCGATGCTTTAATAATTAATCCCGCCGCTTACACTCATACTAGCATTGCTATAAGAGATGCCATTCTGGCAGTTGGAATACCTGTGATAGAGGTTCATTTGTCAAATATCTATAAAAGAGAGAGCTTTCGGCAGAAATCTTTAATAGTTGGAGTTTGCCTTGGACAGATTACCGGATTCGGCCCAGAGGGGTATATTCTAGCCTTAGAAGCAGTTGTAAATGTTCTTGAAGAGAGGTAAAAATGGATTTAAATTCACTGCGCCGTCAGATCGATGATATTGACTCAAAGTTGGTTGAACTATTAAATGAAAGGGCGGGTAAAGTCCTAGAAATTGCCAAAATCAAAAAAAGAGACAAAGTAGATTACTACTCTTCGGGAAGAGAAAGAAGGATTATGGGGAGACTAATCAAGGAAAACAAAGGTCCTCTGTCTAAGGAGGCCTTGTCGGAAATTATTCAGCTTATCTTAAGGTCATCTTTGTCTTTAGAAAAAAGGCTGAGGGTGGTTTATTTTGGTCCTCCTGCTACTTTTACACATCTGGCGGCTATTGAGAACTTTGGCAAAGAAGTGGATTTAGTTCCGGCAAAGAGTATCAGCGAGATATTCGCTGCCGTGGGGAAAAAGCAGGCTGATTTCGGAGTTGTACCGGTAGAGAATTCTACGGAAGGAGTAGTCAGCCATACTCTAGATATGTTTCTTGACTCGGATCTAAAAATATGTGCAGAGATAATTTTAGAAATCTTTCATCACCTCTTGGGCAAGGGGAGTTTAAAAGAGGTAAAAAAGGTCTATTCTCATTCACAATCTTTTGCTCAATGTAGAAATTGGCTGGAGAAGAATCTACCTGGAGTGAGATTGATTGAGACACAAAGTACTGCCAAAGCAGCACAACTGGCGGCCAAGGAAGCCGAAGCAGGAGCTATTGCTTCTGAGGCGGCAGCCTCTCTTTATGGCTTGAAAATTATAGCTTCTCACATCGAGGATTTATCCAATAACTACACTAGATTTTTGGTCATTGGAAGGGGATATTCAGAGAGGAGTGGGCAGGATAAGACCTCTATTCTCTTTTCCATTAAGGATAGGGTGGGAGCACTTTATGATATGCTTTCCCCTTTTCGTAAATACAAAATTAATCTTACCAAGATAGAATCTCGACCGACAAGGAGAAGAGCCTGGGAGTATGTCTTTTTCCTTGATTTTCTTGGTCATAAAGATGATGAGAAGGTGAGAAAAGCTCTGACTGAGCTTGAGGAGGAATGTTTCTTTTTAAAAATATTAGGTTCATATCCTAAAGGAGAATAAAATTTTATCTATAACTCCAGCAAAGTATTTACAGGGTGAGGTCTCTCTTCCCGGAGATAAATCTATCTCCCATCGAGCTATCATTCTTGCCTCTGTTGCGGAAGGGACATCCGTTATTAAAGGAATACAGAGAGGAAGGGATTGTTTGGCTACTTTGAATATTTTAAGGATGATGGGTGTAGAGGCAAAAGAAAAAGGAGATGATTTAGTCATTTATGGAAAGGGAGGTGTCGGGCTTAAGGAGCCACGAGATATCCTCGACTGTGAGAATTCAGGTACTACCATGCGGCTTCTAGCTGGCCTTCTTTCTGCTCAAAACTTCTACAGCGTTCTTACGGGAGATTCTTCTTTGAGAAAAAGACCTATGGGAAGGGTGATCGAACCGTTAAAGAGAATGGGAGCACAAATCTTTGCTCGAGGAAAGGGTCGGTTTCCTCCTTTAAGTATTATAGGCACTCGGCTTCAGGGAATAGATTATTCTTCACCCATCCCTTCTGCTCAGGTTAAAACTTGTCTACTTTTAGCCGGACTTTACGCTAAAGGGAATACTTCAGTGACTGAGAAATATCGCTCCCGCGATCATACAGAGCGGATGCTTAAGTTTTTAGGAGCAGATATTGAAGTAAATGATTTAAGAGTAAGAATTAAAGGCGGGACTTCATTGAGCGGTAAAAAGATATGGGTTCCAGGTGATATTTCTGCGGCTGCCTTTTTTATTGGGGGAGCAGTTATTCTTAAAGGGTCAAAGATCAAAGTTTTGAATGTGGGGCTTAATCCTACCCGGCGAGGATTTATTGATGCTCTTCTGCAGATGGGAGCCGATATTAAGATTCTTAATTTGAGAAAAAAGTGTGGGGAAGAAATAGGTGATATAGAGGTACAAGGAAGGAATGATTTAAAGGGAACTCTTATTGAGGGAGAGATGATTCCTCGCCTCATAGATGAGATTCCTATGCTGGCTGTAGTTGCCTCTCTTGCCAGGGGACAAACGCTGATTAAGGATGCTGGAGAGCTCAGAGTAAAAGAGGCAGATCGCATCAAAGCGATGGGTGTGGAGCTAGAGAAAATGGGTGCTCAAATTAAGGAGAGAAAAGATGGTATGGCTATTGAGGGAGTGAAAGAGCTAAGAGGTGCTGAGTGCAATAGCTGGAGAGATCACCGAATTGCTATGGCTTTAGCCATAGCCAGCTTATGTGCTCGGGGAAAGACTAAAATATTGGATCCAGAGTGCATCAGGACTTCCTTCCCTGATTTTGAGGAGACTTTGAAGGAAGTGATAACATGAGGTTAATAAAAAAAATTAGCCGGATGAGAGATTACAGTAAAAAAATAAAAGGTACTCGGGTTATTGGTTTTGTTCCTACGATGGGCTCTCTTCATGAGGGTCACTTGAGCCTGATCAGGAAAGCCCGCCAGCAGTGCGAGGAAGTGATGATAAGCATATTTGTTAATCCTACCCAATTCGGTAAAGGAGAGGATTATCAGAGATATCCTCGTGATTTATCAAAAGATATGAAGTTAAGCGAAAAAGAGGGTGTAGATGTAATCTTTGCTCCCTCTCGAGAAGAGATGTATCCTCAAGGATATTCCACTTTTGTCGAGATAAAAGGGAACCTATCTTCTACCTTAGAAGGAGCCTCACGTCCTGGCCATTTTAAGGGGGTTGCTACTATCCTGACCAAACTCTTTAACATAATTAATCCCGATTATAGCTATTTCGGAGAGAAAGACTATCAGCAGGCTCTGGTGGTAAAAAAATTGGTAAAAGAGCTTAACCTGGATACTCGGATCCTTGTTCTTCCTACTATAAGGGGAAAAGATGGGCTGGCTTTAAGTTCTCGAAACTCTTACCTTAATAAAAAAGAGAGAACAGCAGCTACTATTTTTTATAAAGTACTTAAAAGAGCAAAAGAGTGGGTTGGAGAGGGGGAGAAAGATCCCTCAGCTCTTGTTTCTAAAATGAGAGCTTTGATAGAAAAAGAACCTCTAGTGAGAATAGATTATGTGGCTGTGGTTAATCCCAAAACCTTAGAGAAAGTGAAAGAGGTAAGGGGAGAGGTTCTCGCTCTCCTCGCCGTAAACATAGGGGAAACAAGGCTGATCGATAATATAAAACTAGCAGATAGCTAAATGCTATCTGCTATACGCTGTAAAAAGGAGATGTTCTGTGTCGGCACGAAAAATTATGGTCTCTGTGACAGAGGTTTCAGGCGACCTTCATGCTGCCAATTTAGTTCAGGCTATAAAAAAGATTGATCCTGGCATTGAGTTTGTTGGTATTGGTGGGGAGAAGATGGAGCAGGCAGGGGTAGAGATAAGAGCTAAAACCGTGCATATGGGAACAGTGGGTATTATTGAGGGAGCTAAGTATTATTTCTCCTTTTTGAAGATAGAGTCAAAAATTAAAAGAATTCTCAAAGAAGAGCATCCTGATTTGGTGATATTGGTAGATAGTCGGGATTTCAATTTGAGGCTGGCCCGCTTAGCAAGGAAATTAAGCATCCCTACCGTTTATTATATTGCTCCACCCCTGTGGGCCTGGAACGATTGGCAGACTAAAAGAGCTGCCAGAAATATTACCAAGATTATTGCTATTTTTTTCCTTGAGGCCGAGATCTATAGAAAAGCAGGAGCAAATGTAAGTCTTGTTGGATATCCTTTGGTAGATCTGGTTAAACCTAGTATGAGTAAAGAAGAAACTTTGCAGAAATTCGGCCTTGATGCTGCTAGACCTATAATTGGCCTTTTCCCTGGAAGTCGAGGACACGAGATTACAAGACTTCTACCCCTTATGCTAAAGGCGGCTAGTAAATTAGATAAAAATCTTAAAGATATTCAATTTTTACTGGCAGAGGCCTCACCTGTCTTCCACAATAAAATTGCTAGAATTGTTACTAGAAGTAAAATTTCCATCAAGACTGTCTCTGGTAATCCTTATAATCTTATGAATATTTCTGATTTACTCATTGTCACTTCTGGTACGGCTACTTTAGAAGCAAGCCTTTTGGGTACTCCTATGATTATTGTTTATAAAACCTCACTCAGCACCTGGCTGATAGGACAAGTTTTAATAAAATTACCTTATATAGGTCTTCCCAACATTATAGCTGCAAAAAGAATAGTTCCTGAGCTGGTAGGATTTCGACTTACAGTAAGTCATTTAGCTAATACAACATTAGAGTTACTCCGAGATGAAGAAAAATTGGAACAAATGAGGGTTGAATTAAGAAAAGTAACTCAAAAACTGGGTAAGCCAGGAGCAGTAGATCGAGCAGCAAGGGTTGTTGTGGAGATGGTCAATAATTGATGCATATCTTTATAATGGCAAATAGTCCAGGGGAGCTCGTTGGCTGGGTAAAGCCAGTAATAGAGAAATTAAAAGAGAAGCAAAAGAAAGTAATAATTATTGTGGTTATACCTCCCTGTCAATATGCCAGTGGGATGGAAAGAGAGGTGGTAGAGAACTTTCCGGAAGTAGACCTTGTAGTGGGGCCATCCCAATATTTAAAATACCTTTTCTTAGGTATTAGGCCTTCTTCTTTCCGGGGGGTAAAGAGAGGGGTTGTTGTCTTTTTGGGAGGGGATCCGTTCCATGCAGTAGTTCTTTCTAAGCGTCTAGGCCTTCCTGCAGTAGCCTATATGCAGAAGCTAAGATGGAAGAGATATTTTAAGAAATTTATGGTGCTTGATCAGGCTGCAAGAGAGAAGTTTATGGCTAAGAGAGCTGAAGAAAACAAAGTTTTCGTGGTGGGAGATTTAACGGTGGATGGAATTAAATTGGGAATGTCTAGAGAAGAGGTATATAGCCGGTGGGGACTTAATTCGGGTAATTTCATTATCTCTATTCTTCCTGGAAGTAGACCAGAAATGGTAAGATATATGACTCCCTTTTTTTTAAGGGCCGCTGAGCTAGTCAAGAAAGAACTTCCCGAGACCCAATTTCTTTTAGCCCTTTCTCCTTTTGTTCCAAAAGAGGAGCTAGTAAGTCTGGACGAGAGTGAAGTAAGCAAAGTATTTCAGGGGGCAAAAATTAAGCTAAAGAAGGAAAATGAAAAATGGAAATTGATTACTGAGTCAGATTTAGAGGTATTGGTAGTTGAAGGAAGGCAATATGAGGCTTTAAACGTCTCTCATCTGATTATTACTATTCCTGGTACCCATACACTAGAAGCAGCCTATCTGGGGATTCCGATGCTGGTAGCTGTTCCTCTGAACAAGCCAGAGGCAATACCTCTCGATGGGCTGGCGGGACTGGTAGGGGGAGTGCCATTATTCGGATCTTCTATCAAAAGGTGGATAGTAAGAGGGTGCGCTAAGCGTATCAAGTTTACAGCTATACCTAATATACGAGCGGGTAGAGAGGTTATACCTGAGATAAGAGGGGTGATTGAAGCTGAGGATGTGGCAAAAGAGGCTATAAAATTATTGAGGGATCCCAATGGGCTTGCCAGGATAAGAGAAGAACTTAGAGAGATAGCCGGAGAAAAAGGAGCCGCCGATAAAGTAGCTAGAATTATTCTGGAAGTGGGAAATGCCAGAAGGGGAGATAAATTATGAGTATACAGCGTCGTTTACTGGGATATTTTCGGCCCTATCGGATTCTTTTAATATTAGCTGTAGTTTGTATAGTATTTAATACTTTAGTTACTTTAGCTATCCCCTGGATCGTGGGAAAAAATTTAATTGATACAGTTATTCTGGAAGAAAATATTAAGTTATTAAATCTAATTGCTCTCTCTATAGTAATATTAGCTGCCTTCAAGGGTTTGTTTTCTTATGGGCAAAATTATTTAATGTCTCTTGTTGGCTTTAAGGTAATTACCGATATGCGCAATCAGGTTTATGAGCATTTGCAATGTCTTTCCTTAAAATTTTACAGAAAGAAACGCACAGGAGAAATTGTATCCCGGGTCATACACGATGTAGATCAGCTCCAAAATGCTATAATTAATACGGCCGTTGTTTTTATTGCCAACTGCTTTATATTGATAGGTGTTCTCATTTTAATCTTCTACATTCATTGGCGCCTATCCCTTTTTGCTTTAGCTATTGTTCCTCTCCTTGCCTTTACGGCTAACAAATTTGGTGGGTGGATAAGAGGATTTAGCAGGTCAATTCAAGCTAAAATAGCCAATATTTCTTCAATCCTGCAGGAGACAATAGGAGGAATTGAGGTAATAAAATCCTTTACTAGAGAGAAACGGGAAGTTAAAAGGTTCAAAGATGAGACCATAAGAACTCTTCAATTGTCAATTAAGAGGACTCGCCTTATCGCTGCTCTTGCACCAGTCATGGAAATGTTAACTCTTTTAGGACTAACTGGTATCCTCTGGTACGGAGGCAGAGAGGTAATAAGAGGAGTATTGACTCCTGGACAATTAATTGCTTTTTTAGGGTATATCGCTATAGCCCTTGTTCCTTTGACTCAAGTAAGTCAGGCTTTTGGTATTTATCAACAAGGCTTAGCTTCTGCTGAGAGAATTTTCGAGGTTTTAGATGCTCGGCCTGAGATAAAAGAAATTCCCGGAGCAGTAGAGATGCCCCAGGTAAAAGGGTATGTAGAACTTAAAGATGTTTACTTTGGTTATGACGAGAAAAAATTAGTTTTAGAGGGGATTAATTTAGAAGTGAAACCTGGCCAAAGGATAGCTCTGGTGGGGCCGAGTGGTGCTGGCAAAACGAGTTTAGTTAGTCTTATTCCTCGGTTTTATGACCTTTCATCTGGGACCATCACCATAGATGGATATGATATTAAAAAAGTAAAATTAGCCAGCCTTAGAAAGCAAATAGGTATCGTAAGCCAGGAGGCCATTCTTTTCAATGGAAACATCAGGGACAATATTGCCTATGGCAGGATAGAAGCCTCTAATGAGGAAATTATTGAGGCGGCTAAGAAAGCCAACGCTCATGATTTCATTATGGCGCAGCCGGCCGGATATGAGACGCAGGTGGGCGAGCGAGGGCTAAAACTCTCAGGAGGAGAGAGGCAGCGTATTGCTATTGCTAGAGCTATTTTAAAAGACCCTCCCATCCTTATCTTCGATGAGGCTACTTCTGCTGTAGATGCCCAGGCCGAGTTACTAATTCAACAGGCTCTGGAGCGG